>JBEPXS010000107.1:0-9603 GCA_041641755.1 Balneolaceae bacterium | reverse complement strand
ATCCGAATGGCCCAAACATCTTCAGATCCACCGGCAGCGAAATACATATACCATTTCCCGTCAATATAGTGTAGTTCAGGTGCCCAGATGTGGGATCCCATTGGACCGGATTCATGTTTTCTCCAGATAATTTTAGGCTCTGCATCTTTTAAGCCCTCTATTGTTTTAGCCCTACGTATTTCGAGCCGGTCGTATTCAGGTACCGTAGCTGTAAAATAATAATATCCGTCGGTATGGCGATAGATCCACGGATCAGCACGATGGAGAATCAAAGGAGTAGTGTAACGTGGAGATTCTCCCGAAACTTTAATACCGGTATCCTGAGCTTCTGCGGTTTGCAGATAGCTTATACCAAAAATTAAAAGAATAGTACAGATCAACGATATTAGTATTCTATGCATAAAACGCCTATGTTTTTTGTATGATATCTGTATGATTTTGTAGCTTTTCAAAAATAATCATTCAAAATGAAAATTGTTGTTAGTCAGCTTAAAACCTATTTCAACTTCGGCTTCTACATCTTTTTGTTCCTGTCTTTGAGTGTTTTAGCAAAGGCTCAGGAGTTCAATGTACAAGTAACAGTTGATCAAAGCCAGGTCAGCAGTGCCTCCCTCAGTTACCTGGATAATTTGCCCGACGAAGTAGAATCCTATTTTAACGAACACGATTGGATAGGTGCTAACTTTCTGGATCATGAACAAATCGACGCGGAACTACAAATTGTACTGCTCAGTGTTGATGACAATTACAATTTCCAGGCGAATGTCGTAATCCGCGCCCAGCGTCCTATCTACAATACGATGCAATTGACCACTACTCTGCTGATGAACGACGAAAACTGGACTTTCCAATACACCCCCAACCGGGCGTTGGTTCATGATGAATTACAGTTTGATGCTCTCACCACCTTTCTTGATTTTTATGCCTATGTAATTCTCGGTTACGATTTTGATAGTTTCTCGGAACTCGGAGGTACCCCCTATTTTACGGAGGCTCAAAATATTCTGGCCCTTGCCCAGACTGCTTCTTCACCGGGATGGTCGCGCAGTGGTGGTACCCGCCGGGGCCGTGTACAGCTCGTGACTGACCTGCTAAATCCCACCTACCAAAATTTTCGTCAGGCAATCTATATCTATCACCGGCTTGGATTGGATAATTTTGCTTCTGACACCGACCAGGCCCGTGAAAACATTCTGGAAGCCCTGGAGCTAATCCGGGATTCCCAGCGAAATGCAACCAACGACTTTCTGTTTGATATCTTTTTTAACGCCAAGTACCGCGAAATTGTCTCCATTTTTGAGGATGCGCCCACCGAAATTCGTCTTGAAGCTTATGAACTGCTCTCCCAGATGGATCAAAGCCATCTCTCTGAGTATAATAAGCTCCAATAAAGCTATCGAGTTTAATATTGGAAGTTCAAAGTTGCAGATTGGTAACCTGTTTTAATCCAACAAAAATGGTAATCCTTTAACCGCAACCTTATAACTCTTTCCGCCTCCGCATCACTCCTCTGGTTCCAAGATTTAACGTGTGATTTATTCTCTCCTACATAGTAAGACCGGTTTCCAGCCCCATCCTTACAAAAAAATCGATGTTACAAGCTTCGCGGTTCTTATTTGATGGTGTAATGTACTCGCTGCCTTTACTGCTTATCACCCACTGAACACTGACCATTAGCGTTTGAGGAATTCAAAACATTTACCTTTCGTTTTTTATATTGTGCTACTTAAAGACAGCTAATAACCGGAAATTCAAACCTCAAGTGAGTATCAAGTATGAAATTTTATGTGTGTATAAAACAGGTTCCTGATGTCAATGCTCCTATCCAAATTAAAGAGGGACAATTACTTCAGGATACAGATCGCATGATTTTAAATGCGTATGACGCCTCTGCCGTGGAAGAAGCGTTAAAACTTACCGAAGATCATGGTGGCGAAGTTGAAGTGGTGTCGGTTGGCCCGGCTAAAACAACTGAAGCTATACGCAAAGCTCTGGCCATGGGAGCCGACAAGGCCGTTCATATTGAAACTGATGGCAATCGGAATTTTGATTCAGCCTCTTACGCTGAAATTCTGGCCGCCTTTTTTGAAGATAAGGAGTACGAGGTAATATCCTGTGGCAAACAGTCTCAGGATACAGATGCCGGGTTGACCGGCGGCATGCTGGCAGAAAAATTGGATCTTCCCTATTCAACCAACGCAGTGGGTCTGGACATTGAGAACGACAAACTGATTGTAAAACGACAAGGCGATGCCGGGCAGGAAATGATTGCGCTCCCCGCCCCTTGTTTGGTTACCTGTTCAAACGATATGAATGAACCGCGCATCCCAAGCCTGAAGGGGATCATGCAGTCCAAGAAAAAACCTGTTGAAACAATTAAACTCTCCTCCATAGGCATAGATGAAAGCACCCTCGAGCCTCAAACTCAAGTAACGGGATATCGGGAGAAGCCAGCCCGGCAGGCCGGTGAAAAATTTGAGGGAGAACCAGACGAGTTGGCAAAAAAAGTAGCCAACCTTCTCGACGAGGAGGCGAATGCCATTTGATGAAATCCTGAATGGACCAGATTATCTGATCTGTCCGTAGTTTTTTTGGAGAGAGACTATTTTAACCTCACATCATTCGGGGTTTTGATCAATTGTCTCGAGAATAACGAAATTCAAATAAAATTGAACAAACCTGATGAGTTCACTACTAACCCATATAGCAATAAGTGACGGAAAAGTTAAACGAGCCTCCCTGGAAGTTTTATCACGGTGCAAAGAGCTTGCCGGACAGCACGGACATACTGCAGAAGCTATGATTATTGACCCTGATGCTGCTGAGTATGTAGACAGGATCAAAGAGTACGGAGCTGAAAAAGTATATCTTGTTGAGGATCCCATCTTCAAAAACCATATCAATATTCCCCTGCTAAAAGCCCTGAATTCCGTTATTACTCAGGCCAACCCGTACCTAGTTGCCTTTGCTTCAACCGAAAGCACCAAGGATATTTTGGGAGCTCTGGCAGCCAAACAAGATGCTGCTGTACTTTCTGACGTTTCTACATTCAGTCTTACGGACAATGGAGTCGAAGCCACACGTCCGGTAATGGCTGCTAAGATTCTTTCTGACACTCAGGCAAAAGGTGATCAAATACTTGTATCAGTACGTTCGGGATCGTATGATCTAATTGAATCACCTTCCGATCCAGAAATTATAACGGTTGATTTTAACTTTGAAGAACACGAACTCAAAGCAACACTCCGCGAAGTATTGGGGGCTTCAGGCGACAAGATCGACCTTTCTGAGGCTGAAACAATTGTGGCTGCCGGCCGGGGTACAAAAGATGACAAAGGCCAGGCACTGATTGAAGAACTGGCGGATGTGTTGGGTGCCGCTATCGGGGCCTCCCGCGCACTTACCGAAGCCGGAATAATGGATCCAAGCCTTCAGATCGGTCAAACGGGCAAGGTTGTTTCTCCACAACTCTATATCGCCGTGGGGATATCAGGAGCCATCCAGCACGTTGCCGGAATGGCAAACAGCAAGGTGATCGTAGCCATAAATAAGGACCCGGACGCACCCATTTTCGATATCGCCGATTATGGCATTGTGGGCGACCTGTACAAGGTGTTACCACCGTTTATTGAAGAGCTGAAGAAAATTAAAAACTAATCATTGTTGCAGGTTGAAAGTTTAAGGTTAAACGTTTTACCTAATCTTCAACCTCTAACTTCCAAATATTCAACTGTTGTGGTTCTATGGAAGAAAAATTTGATTGCATAATTATCGGTGCGGGAGTTGCCGGGCTTGCGGCTGCTATGACGCTGGCTCGTAACAACATGAAATTTCTTCTTATTGAGAAGGGTGAATTCGCCGGATCCAAGAACGTCTCCGGTGGCGTGCTTTGGGGACACGACCTGGCAAAGCTTGTCCCCAATTACTGGGAAGAGGAAGACACCGGCTGGGAACGATTCATCAATCATCGACGCCTCACCTTTATGGATGATGAGGCTGCCTTTTCTGTAGATTTCAAATCATCCCACTTTAATGAGCCGCCCTACTCGGGCGTGGTAGTCTTGCGCTCAAAATTTGATCGGTGGCTGGCTGGCAAGGTTCAGGATGCAATCGACGAGAGCGATTACGCCATGGATTCTTTCATCGCCACCAACATCAAAGTCGATGAAGTATTGATGGAGGATGACAAGGCGGTTGGCATCCGAACCGGTGAGGAAGAGTTTCATGCTGAAAGTGTGATCATCGCCGAGGGAGTCAACAACCTGCTGACACGCCAGGTCGGGTTGCAGGACGATTACGTTCCGGCCGATCATGTGCTGACGGGTATTAAAGAGATCATCCGCTACGACCAGGAGGTGCTGGAAAACCGGTTCCAATTGAATGGAAAAAGCGGCATGTCGAACGAGTTCGTCGGGTATGCTACCGACGGCGTAGAGGGCGGCGGCTTTCTTTATACCAATAAAGATACGATCTCCATAGGACTGGTGCTCGGCCTGAAAGACCTGCGAGAAAAGGAGAAAAGTCCGCACGACGTCCTCAATCACTTCAAAGCGCACCCGGTAATTGCTGATACTATACGTGGCGGAGAGGTGGTGGAGTATTCTGCCCATGTGGTTTCTTCCGGGGATATGCAGATTATGCCAAAGAAGCTTTACAAAGATGGTCTGCTGATCTGCGGGGAAGCTGCCAACCTCCTTATGAATGCCGGTAAAGCGATACAGGGCATGGACTATGCGATGCGCTCAGGCATCCTTGCTGCAGAGACAATTGTTAATGCCAGAGAACACAACGATTTTTCTTCAGAGACAATGAAAGAGTACCGCTCGGCGTTGGATGACAGCTATGTGATGAAGGATATGCGCGACTTCCAGGACGCAGTTCACATGCTTCATCAACCTGCCATGTATAAAAATGTGCCAAATCTGATGTGTGGACTTGGCAAAAAGTTCTTCACTATCGATAATAAACCGACAAAGAAAGCAAGAAAGCTGATGAGCGAGGCGGTTAAAGAACATTCATCCTGGTGGGAGCTGATTAAAGTTGGAATCAAAGGAGCAAAGTCATTATGAAAAACCTGAAATTGACAGAACGGCTCGGATTGGTAAGTTATCGAAACCAGACCAAATCAGAAATCAAGCCTCATATAGAGGTTGATACTTCAATCTGTAATTCAGTTTGTCCACACCTTTGTACTACATACGTGTGCCCTGCCAACTGCTATAAAATTGATGACGAGGGACAGGTCTACTTCCAGGTCGAAGATTGTATTGAGTGTGGTACCTGCATGTATGCCTGTGACCAGGGCGCCGTCAGCTGGAATTATCCTGATCCCGAAGAGGGTCGCGGCGTTACATGGAATTATGGATGATCTCTCCTGAACTTCAGACCCAAATTTACTGAATACTCCCTGCACTGAAACTACTTGATTTTAAACCCCTTCCTGGAACGAATAAATCTTTCTCAGTTCAATTTGTGAGGATACCATATTTTACATAACCTGAAAGAGATAATTATCCCTTCAAAGTACAGATCACCATGATCCAAAAAATAACACTTCTGCTTCTTACTTTGATTTTGACCGCACCTCAATTTCAACAACCCGGGGATACCGGCCACACGGAGATCACAAAATGGCAGCATGGCAAAAAAGCGGCCGTCTCCCTCACCTACGATGACAGCACCATCAATCAATTCCGCGTGGCTCTGCCCCTTATGAACCAGCTGGGCTTCCCCGGTACCTTTTACCTGGTTACAGGGGCAATACCCGGCTCGGAATATGAGCCTACATTCATCGGCCGTCCGGTAGAGGAAATTATTTCGGAAACAGCTAAAATCCCCACCAATAAAGATAACTTCTTTGAGCGAGCGTCGGCGATCAGATTTCTGGGCTATGAAGGTACCTACCGGTACCACAACAAAGCCGCCGGTTTATTTGGGCGTGGAGAGCTCCAGAAAGCTTATAACATTATTGATGAAGGATACAAAAAGGTGCGAAATGGAAAATTCAAGCCACCTAATGGCTACATGGACGAACTTTATGAAGTGTTGGCTATTGATGATCCGAAGGTTGATCTAATCACCTGGCCGGAACTGCAGAAATTTGCCCGCCAGGGGCATGAGTTTGGGAGCCATACTATTCTCCATCCTTATCTGGCTGTGATGGATTCGGCCAATATTCATTACGAACTTGAAAAGAGCAGACTGGATATACTCAACCACCTTGGCCCTGAACATACTTTCTCTGCCGAATGTCCTTTTGGTACCGAGGATGAACGGGTTATGAAGTATGCTCATAAAATATTTCCCGCACTAAGGAACAGGATGCCCCGGCCCTGGCTTGCCGAGCTGAATCGGGCCAGTGATAAAGATCCACGGAAGCCTGACAATGAATATGTGCAGTGGCAGCGTGGTCCCTTCTCTGATACCCCGATAGAGAAGATGAAATCATGGGTGGATACCTCTCTTGAGAGTGATAATATATGGCTGGTACTGGTATTTCACGGCATAGAAGGTATTGGTTGGGAACCACTCTCAAAAAAAGAACTACAGACTTACTTCTCCTACATAAAACAGCATCAAGAACAGCTTTGGGTAGCTACATTCAAGGATGTCACCAAGTATTTGCGTGAACGAATGAATGCCGATATTGAAACCGACAAAAACGGAGATAGTATAGAAATAAAACTCACTCATTCCCTTGACAAAGACCTTTATCAGCTTCCGTTAACCCTTAAAACCTATCTGCCATCCGACTGGGAAAAAGTTTCGGTTGCGCAGAATGGAGATCACCGTCTGTTGAAAGCCAAAAAAGACAGCACAGGTACATTCGTTCGTTATCAGGCCGTCCCAAATAGTGGCACTATTTTACTTCAGGCCGAAGAATAAGCACTTAACTCTATAATCTCTTTATAGCTAGAAACCTACAGGCTCAAATTGTGTTTCCACCAAGTGATTGGGTTGGGGCTTTGAAACCCAAACAGTATCTTTATCTTTATAAGGTTGAACAAAAAGTAATTGAAGGGTTTCGCTATGGAATTTCTGAAAAAACTCGGTATTGAAGGTACAAATTCCGGAACAAGTACCGGTCAGGAGACACTTGGAGACGGTAGCCAATCGGCCATCGAGAGTGTTACACCGATTGATGGCAGCCATATTGCCGATGTGACCATAACCACACGAGAACAGTATGACCACCTTATCGAAACAGCCCAACAGGCTTTTCAGGAATGGAGAGAAACCCCGGCTCCCAAACGTGGAGAAATTGTGCGGCAAATCGGGTTGAGACTGCGAGAATATAAAGAAGACCTCGGTAAACTGGTAACGTATGAAATGGGAAAAATCTACCAGGAAGGTTTGGGCGAAGTGCAGGAGATGATCGACATTTGTGACTTTGCCGTGGGACAGTCGCGCCAGCTTTACGGCAAGACAATGAAGTCCGAGCGACCCCGGCATCGCATGTATGAACAATGGCACCCGATAGGTCTTGTGGGCATTATCACCGCCTTCAACTTCCCGGTGGCGGTCTGGTCATGGAATGCAATGATTGCTGCTGTTTGTGGTGATGTGATGATCTGGAAACCTTCTGAAAAAGTACCACTTTGTGCAGTGGCCGTACAAAATATTGTAGCCGATGTGTTAAAAGAAAATGACCTGCCGGAAGGTATATTTAATATGATTAATGGTGGAAAAGAGGTCGGCGAATGGATGACCAATGACGATCGTCTGCCCCTTATATCCGCCACAGGATCTATCCGCATGGGTAAACAGGTGGCACAAACTGTAGGCGGCCGCCTTGGGAAAACGATCCTCGAACTGGGAGGGAATAATGCCATTATCGTTACTGAAAACGCAGACCTTGAGATGGCAGCTCGTGCCACCGTGTTTGGTTCGGTTGGCACCTGCGGGCAGCGCTGTACCACTACGCGCCGGCTTATTGTACATGAATCAATTTTTGATAAACTGAAAAATCGACTGGTACAGCTCTATAAGGGTGTCAAAATAGGGAACCCTCTCAACGAAGATACTTTGGTAGGCCCCCTGATAGACCAACAAGCGGCCGATGGAATGCAACAGGCACTCCAAGAGGTACAGGACGAGGGTGGCGAACTGATTTACGGGGGTGAACTGCTCCAGGGTAAGAACATGGAGGTGGAAGGTGGCCACTACGTAAAACCGGCGATCGTTTCGGCTGAATCAGATTATCCTATCGTAAAAGAAGAAACCTTTGCCCCCATCCTCTACATGATCAAATACAGTGATCTGGATGAAGCGATCGATATGCATAACAGTGTCCGCCAGGGGCTGAGCTCAGCTATGTTTACGCTTAACATCCGGGAAGCAGAAGCCTTTCTAAGTGCCCGGGGGTCCGACTGTGGTATCGCTAATATAAATGTGGGAACCAGTGGTGCTGAAATCGGTGGTGCCTTTGGCGGAGAAAAAGAGACGGGCGGTGGACGCGAATCCGGTTCGGATGCCTGGAAAGCTTATATGCGGCGACAGACCAACACCATTAACTGGGGAGATGAGATGCCGCTGGCCCAGGGTATTGAATTTGATGTTGAAGAGTAGCGAATGGATTCAGTTCTATCTGCTGTGTAATACCGTCATACAGCAACTTTTCTACAAAAAACTAAAGGAAAACCCAACCGACAATACCTGCTTGAGCTGTACCTCAGATGAAAAATCCTCATCATATACCAGTACAAACTGGAAAGAAGTGTTCATATAATCATTTATTTTGCCAATTATTTCATTCGAAAAATTGACATCGGTTTTGCGTACGCTCTCTTTCAGATTTGAAAATGTCTCAAGCGAACTCACCAGTTTTACATTACTGACTATCTTCTTCTCAAAGTTGAGCAGAATAGAATAACCGGGCTCAAACCGATACTGTTCGCCTTCATCAAGTCCATATCGTTCGGAAAGAGAGGTATCCTGTACTATCGTTTCCTTCATGGCCAAACCTGCCGCTGCACTAAAATAATCTGCAGGATTAAAGCCTAAACCTACCACCTGGGAAAGATATGCGGGTGCCATAAATTTTGAGAGTAAAAGTTTTGGTTCCTGCCCGTAATCGTATCCCTTGTCGAACTGGGTGGTGAAATTAATATTTCCAAAAACATTAAAACGCTTGTCCCGAAATTGGTAACTGAACTTGTTTGCTACGGCTATTTTGTCATCTGTTTTCCGGGTTCCTTCATTTTCGATACGAGCCTGACCATACTTAAAATTAGTGACCAGGTCATATCCAAACCGATCATTTCTGTATTTCAAATTAAACAATGTTGAGGCGGTCACACTGATTGTATTAACCCCACCTTGACTCCAGTTCTTATAGGAGGCCTGGGAACCATTTAATCCTCCCACCCAATTGTATTTCCAGCCATTAGTAGTATCCTGAAGAATAATGTTGCTTTCCGCTGAAGTCGAATAGATCATCTCAACGTAATCACGGTCACTTTGTGCGTGGACAAGCGTAACTGAAAAACCTACGACGATTAAAATTATGAGCGCCAATCTTTGAACAAGGGAATGCATGAAATAGGAGAAGTATCTGTAGAGTTAAGAATTAATTATTTATCGTTGGAGCTTGATTATTATCCG
>JBEPXS010000106.1:0-9634 GCA_041641755.1 Balneolaceae bacterium | reverse complement strand
ACTTCTTGTTCCGCAATCCAGCCGCGGTAATATTTTTGATCGCCCATATAGCGAACAATCTCTCGATCAAACTGTACCACTACCTCAGTCAGATCCTGCTCCTCGCGCAGGCTCTGCTCCGAAAACCCTTTTAATGTGTGGGGGAATGAATCCGGCAACTGTTCTGATGTTTTGTGGTATTCTTCAATACGATCTACCCGAAACATCCGGTAGTCGGTGCGCAGGCGGCACCAACCGGCCAGGTACCAGTAGTTGCCGCGTAGCAGAAGACCCAACGGCTCAACATCCCGCTGTGTAAACTGATCCTTGTAGGGAGAATAGTACTCGATGGTTATCACCTTTCTATCTACAATCGCATCCTGTAAAAAGCCGAATATGCGCGGGTCGGTTTCATAAGGTTTTTCATTGGACCACGGGAAGGCCTTGACACGCCGGTCCAGCGTGTCAAGATACTCTTTTTCCCGGCTGTGCAGAACCGACCGAATCTTATCGAGGGCTGAGAGATATGATTCGCTGAGATCCGTTTCACTCCATTGTTGCATCAGTCGTTCTCCCGCCAGCAGAGCTGCGGCTTCCTCCTTGTCGAACATAACGGGCGGTAGATGATAGCCTTTGACAATAAAGTACCCTTTCCCTGGCTCCGATCCGATAGGGACTCCCGCCTCCTGTAGTGCGCGTAGATCACGATAGACAGTACGATTGCTGATACCATACCGTTCCGCAAGTTTATCCACAGTTACGCGTTGGCGTCCCTGTAAAAAAATGATAATAGCAGTAAGCCGGTCTATGCGGTTCATTGATTAAAAAATTGGCTTACACATTTAGTAATATTTCCGTTAGGAATCTTTTATGGCTGTTCTGCCACTATGCAGATATCAGTAATTTCAACTGATGATTCGTCGGCAGCTTGTTTTGTATAGGTGTTTCTTTGATGACGAGTAACCTTGAGTCCATATTCCGACAGCAGGGCATCCAATTCATCCGGCTCGTAGAGAAGAAAATTCTGTTTGGTGAACTCCAGATGTTCTACGGCTTGCCGTGGACGGTACCCCAGCACCAGCTTCCCGCCGGGCTTGAGTACCCGAACAATTTCTTCCAGATATGGATCCGGCGGATCCCAGAAGTATACGATATTCAACCCTATAACCAGGTCATAGGAATGGTCGGCAGCGGGTATAGAGGAGGAGTCGACACAATGGATGGTTAATTTCCCGTTTTTGATCAATTCGTGATGAAAAGTACGTGCCTCATCGCACATCTCTTCAGAAAAATCCACTCCCGTAACGATTAAATCCGGATTCTGATCAACATAGTAAGACAGGTGCTTGCCGTTGCCAAATCCCACTTCCAGGATTCGTCGGATAGAGCTGAAATCTGTCATTTCCCATGCCAGCTCATATAATTTTTGATTTGATTCATTGAGTTTTTGAGCTACCTGATGTCCCAGTTCTCCACTTGGCTTTTTGAGCTGGCGTGATAGCTCAACAGGGTCAATATCTTTCATTGGTAATTACTTTTGTGCGTTAATATAAAAACAATCTCTTTGCAGTACATTTTGGTGTTCGTTATAAAGTTCTGCAAAGTAACAGCCTGAGATCTTCAAAAGAGTGGCTATCTTAAACAAAAGTCAATAAGATAACCACCTTCATTTCCCGGTACGGATAGAACGGGCATATTCCGTGGGAGTCTGCCCAACAATCGATTTGAAGTCTCTGATAAAATGGGCCTGGTCGTAATAGCCCAGTTCCAATGCCAGTTCCGCCCAGTCAACCCCGTCATTTTCCGCCAGCCGTCCCGCCACCTCATGAAGCCGGAATCGCTTGATCACCCATTTTGGAGAGGCCCCAACATACCTTTTGAAGAGTCGTTGGAGACTCCGTTCCCCGATATCAAATTGCTCGGTCAACTGACTAACCCGGATTAGTGACGAGTCATCAATCACTGCATCAACAATTTTGTTGACCTGCTGCACTCGCTTATCTTCTTCCGGAAGATGGTCCCGAATGAATGCCCCTGCCCTCTCAACCATCTGCTCGTTACCGGGGGCACCTAAAATCTGATCTTCCAATGCTTCGGCATCCACTTTGAACACCTCGTCTATCGGAATGGTGCTATCTGAAAAGGAGGCTACGGAAGACCGATAAAAAGGATAAAATCCGCCAGGCTTGAACTTGATGCCCAGCACCTTCCCCGTTCCTTCTATTCGCCGGCTGAATTTATCAGTGACAACACCATAAATCATGGTTTTATCCCGCTCGAAAGCCAGGTGAACAGATGGATAGGACAATACATCTTGCTCATAGTAATCTTTCCCCAAGTCCCATTCCACAATCCAAAAGTGCTCGAGAACATATTGCAGATCGTCCGGCGGAAGAAAGCGTGAAAGATCAAAATGCTGTTCCCCTTCATTGGGATTCAGCACACCTTTCGGTTTTTCTTTTTTAGGTTTCGGCATAAGGCTGCTGTCGGGTTTTTACAATATATATTCAAAAGCAATCATAATATTTTGTCGATGTCAATCTTTAAATACAAAACCTAAGAACCAAATCCTGATATGACTACCCAAATCACAAGCCAGTTCAACATCGATAGCTGGGACGAAGAGCCTGTCAGTGAATCGGACGATAGTCCTAAATTAATGCGTGCCAGTGTTTCTAAAACATTTACCGGGGATATCGAAGGAAAAAGTATACTTGAATACCTACTCATTACCTACAATGACAACTTTTCTCGCTATATTGGTATAGAACGAATTGAAGGCACACTGAATGGTCGCTCCGGCAGCTTTATCCTGCACCAGGAAGGAACCTTTGAGGAGGGAACCGCCCGGGCCGACTGCCGGATTGTCGAAGATTCCGGAACCGGCGAATTGGAGGGGATCAGCGGAAACGGAACCATGGAGGCGACCCACGAGCAGGCTACACTTACATTAAACTGCCAATTTGGATAATAAACAGTACAATTAGGCTTTGTAAAACCCTTTATTTCCACGAACTGTCATTGCGAACCAATCTCCCTTTAGAGACTCTGATCAGGAGATTGCTTCATTCCATTCGCAATGACAGTTGGTTTTGCAGAGCCCTCTTAAAAAAATCAGTGCTATGAGAAATGACGTCATATTTTTCAAAACAAAATCAGAGTTTCGAACCTGGCTGAAAAAGCACCACGAAACGGAGCAGGTGCTGTGGATGGGGCTCTACAAGGTAAGTTCTGACAAGAAGAGTATCCGATGGTCGGAGGCGGTAGAAGAGGCACTCTGTTTCGGGTGGATTGACGGACTGCGAAAGTCGATTGATGATGAGAGCTATAAAATTCGATTCACCCCGCGAAAACCCGACAGCCACTGGAGTCACAAAAACATAGAAACGATAGAACGGCTCAAAGCCGATGGCCGTATGCATCCCGCCGGTCTCGAGGCCTACCGCCAGCGTGACAAGGACAACACGGCCCAGGCCTCCTACGAACAGGAGGAGGTAGGCCTGAAAAAGGAATACGAGGATAAAATCAGGGCCAATCCCAAAGCATGGGCATTCTTCCAGGAACTGGCACCGGGCTACACCCGGACCTCCATCCACTGGGTGATGAGTGCCAAAAGGGAAGAGACCCGGCAAAGGCGGCTCCGGATCTTAATCGAGTCCTCTGAAAAAGGACTGAAAATTCCACTTTTAAGACGAGGATAATGAGTATGATAGAAAATAATTGGAGGTTCACATATAACATCAGATAATTACAAAACACAAGTACCTCAACTGGGCTATGAGAACGGAGTAGATTCTGAAATCAACTGAATACTCCCTGCACTGGTAGTGCAGGTTTTAAACCCCGGTCTGAGATCAATAAATCCTTTTTTTAAAATGGAAACGTATCCTGTCACTGCCGATCGCTGGAACGACCTGGCTCAACTCTTTAAAGCCCACGGAAATCCCAACTACTGCTGGTGCATGACGTGGCGGATGTCCGGCAGTGGATTCCGAGAATGTGACAGCCAGCAACGTAAAGCGATCCTAAAAGAGAAAATTCAGCAGGAAGTACCGGTTGGAATAATAGGGTATATTAACCAGGAGCCCGTGGGCTGGTGTTCGACGGCTCCGCGAGAGACCTACGGCCGACTCGAGCGATCCCGATCTATCAAAAAAATTGACGACAAGAACATATGGTCAGTTGTCTGCTTTTTTATTAAACCGGATTATCAGCAACAAGACTATTCCCTGGCTCTGCTGCAGGGAGCGGTTGATTATGCACGCTCACAAGGCGCAGAAGTGGTGGAAGGATATCCGGTGGAACCCAGGCAAGGGTCTGATGGCCAGTTAAACTACAACGTCAGCTATCGTTTCATGGGCTATGTATCGACTTTCAAAAAAGCGGGTTTCCGGGATGTGACACCAGTCGGCAGTTCGAGAATAATCATGCGATACTCCCTTAGTGAGGAACGGATGCCCTCTTGATACCGCTTGTATTCCATGCGAAGTATCAAGCTAAAAAGCGAGATGAAGGACAACCTGCTATATAGCTTTGTAGCTCACTCTTTGAAATTAAACTCATGATCAATATCGGAAATGTCATCAGCCCTGGAGCAGAGTTCCTTCGAATACTTCCAAAGAGGTTTGTCCTTTAGTTTAAGCAGGCAACTCAGATCCGCCGCCCGGTAGCAAATTTGTCCGACCAGGTTCTCAATACTTTTTTCATCATCCATTCCCTCTTCAACAGCATATTCAACTGAAGCCCGGACACCCCGCAAAAACGTTTGGGCAGGTGTTTTCCGCATCTACAATAGCCCGGGCCTCTCTGAATCGTTTCTCCAGCCGGGAATATCTTTCAGTTTGAAATCAGATTCGGCAGCAATCTGTTCATCGGTCCATTCTTCTTTTTCCGCACGTTCCAATAATGTCGCATCTTCCGGCATGAGCTTGTCAAAACGAGCGTTGCCGATACCGAGATGGTCCTTATAATTGTCATAAACTGTAATTGAACAATTCTGGGGCTAAATAGTGAATTCGTTTCATCTGCATAGCATATCCTCAAAAGGGTTAATGAGTTTTTGATAACAATGTATAAATTAACTGGTCAAATATTCTCAAAAAAACCGAAGCTGACTACTTGATGAACACCAACCCAACGTCACCAACTGAATAACTGTCGTATGCTTACTCAACGGTACGGCGACCGGGAACCCACCCCGTCTTTCGCGTAAGCCCACGCGAAATCCACCCCTCCACCGGGGAGGGGTGCCGAGTGCAGCGAAGCAGGGTGGGTTCGCAAGCCGATGTATGAGATTAGACCCGACAATTTATCTTAGACATAACAGTTGTTATAAAATATAAATGTAACCGGATACGTCCTTTTAGATGTACTCAATCTATTAAAAGTCTTAATTTGCGGGCAATTCTGCTTTTCACAGAAGAAAAGTGCCTATAAATTTTCCCTCGCCATTTCCATGATCTTCTGTATGGTGCGCCAGTTGCGGCCAGTCATGGAAACACCGAGTGCTTTCTCGGTTTTCCCAGACAGCTTGGATCGCCCGATTCCTTCCGGTGCATGCAGGTAGAAAACCTGGCCTTTCAGTTCAAACTGTTCACTATCTTTTTTATAGCTCTTTAGATATTCCAGATCAGGATCGGAAGGCTCCGAAACCAGAAAATTCAGGTGTAACGACTTAGGCTCGGACTCCGCTTCGGGAAACGGATTATTTGCAATGGCTTTTTTCATTTCTTCGAGTTCCAGCACCAGTACATTCGGTTTAAAATCGTTAAACTCTTCCACTGCGGAGCCAATTCTATCTGACATGTACTGTTTATCGTTCTCTTCGGACTTAAACACTACATTCCCGGTTTGGATATAGGTGTCCACGTTATGGTATCCCAACTCACTCATAAGTGTCCGGAGATTTTTCATCAATATCTTGTTGTGTCCGCCGACATTGATACCTCGGAATAGTGCGATGTAGGTATTCATATTATCCCGTTGATTCTAACTGGATTTTAGTTCCATCCTTTAAAAGGGATAGAAAAATAAACGTAATATCAGGTTCAAGATATTGTAAAAAGCCGACAAATCATACGAATAAGCATTTTCATTCGAGATACTGATGAACGAATTTGATTACGCCATGGATTTCGAAGATTTATATTTCTCCAGAATAAACTGCCATTTTTGTGGTGAGGCCAATGCTTGCCGGTAAGCCTCTCCTTCTTCCCCATGCTGATCAAAATTATAGTGTGCCAGTTGTACGTTCGTATGGTCGGCCCCCTCTTTTTTAAACCTCACCTCAACCTCACTGGCTTTTTGGGGTCAGGCTGGGGCACACGATCAGGAGCGATCTGCCAGGTAAAGACGAGCCGATCGGGCGGTTGCCAAACAAGAACACGTCCCCAGTCACATTCGAAGCCATGGGGACCACGTTCAAAGCATCGGCCATTTTTGCGGGGTTCTATTTCGATGGTCTCTAACACCTCCCCCGACCATGTATACTCGTTGGGCCACCACATGTTGAGTTCTTCAGTAAAAACATGAAATGCCCGGTCAACAGACCCCGGTACCGTTAATGTTTGCTTTATCGTATGCGAGTTTTTTGATAGTTGATCCATTTCAGAACAAAAGCTTTAATGTCAAGATTATTGAGAAGTTTAAAGAGGCTCTATAAGCTATTGCCATTATATTGTAAAAAAGCTCTTTATATGAGATACGATTCTTTTCTGCAGAATCAGCCCCAACTATTATGGAGGAATAAATCCCAAATAAACAGTGGTAGTTGTATTATTTAAAATTTAGTCTAGTCGAGGCCAATCTATTTTATCTGCTAACTTCAGTTGGGGAATAATTATTGGAAGCGCACTTGGAACAATGGAAAATATTATGGTACGGCCGGAATTTCACTAAAGGAAAAGTTGAACAAGCCAAACATGATATCGAAACTCAGCTTTCTTCAAATAGAGTTGGTAAACCGACAAGGTAGTCCAAATCCATTCATGCGTCTAGCTACAATTCTAATGGGTAAACGGTGTTGTTACTAATCGGCTGATGGAATTGCTGTAACATTGATATTGTATTGACAATTTGTTCACAAATGTTGAGTCAAAACCATCCTCTTTTAAAAAATTGGTCGTCCCAATTATTAAGTCTGATTAATTAACAGTTTCTAACTTGGAAGTTATCCAATTCTTTAGAAAATTCCCGTAACGATATAAGAAATTATATTGGTTTTTCGAGGTTCAATAAAATTGTTTTTTACTTGAGCATATGGAAGGAAAAAGTCCATTTAGGCTCAGGATTTAGGAGGAAGTTTGATCCGTCAAAGGTACATAATCAAGAATCAAACAAAAGCGTCGATTTTGAAGAGTCGGCGCTTTTTATTTAAAGACGAAAAAATCTTTCCTGTAGCCACACCGAGTATCTTTTTGAATTTAATCTATCCCCGGTTGTTGGAGCTTATTTTCAAGTACATCGGTATAACGAATAGTAACGCCTTTCCAAAAATAAGATGTTCATTTAGGTTAATCTCCTTAAAACCAGTAATTCAACTCATTTCATCCGCTAACAGATTAAATGCTTGTTAAAATTGTCTAATCTTCCTCTGGTTTTTCTGTTCTAAATTAACAAATAAATTGTCAAAAAATCGGTGCTGAAGCAATTCAACCCAATATTTTTCAGTACTATCAGCGATTGAAATAACAAAGCCAATATTTATTAACGGTTTTTAACTTGTAAAAGTAGCTACTTGTAAGAAAATTTCAGATAAATATTGTAACTAGTGCTAGGGTTAGATAACCAATATATAAACAGATTAGGTGTGACAGGAACATGAGTCTAACAGATAAATTCTTGGTCAATACAGAAAATTTTGAGCCTATTTTAGATGAGCTCAGAACCAGTAAAAATCTTCCAGAACAGCTTAACAAAGAATATTTCAATAAACTCGGGTATAACAATCCCTCTGACCTGCTTGTTCTCAGTATGTTCAAAGAACTAAATATGTTAGAGGATGATGGAACACCGACCAATTTATTTGATAAATTCCGGGAAGAAAGTACCTCTGATGAAGCATTAGCCACTGGTATTGTTACGGCATATGCAGATTTATTTGAAGACCACCCTTCGATTTACAGAAAATCGAATGAAATACTAATTGATGTCTTCAGAGAATATTTCGGAACCGAAAAATCTGATTTGATACTCAAATATATGACTAACACATTCAGAACGCTTGTTGATTATGCAGGGGTAAAAAATGTAGAATCAATTTTAAAAAATAAGTTATCAGTTACATCAAGCCTAGAATCTGTTATTAAGGAAATTGCCGAACGGCACAGAAATAATAATTTTGATATCGTAATATCAAACAACGAGGTTTCAATTGCTGATTCAGAAAGTAATGAAACAAATTTATCAAAGGAGGAAATGGGAAATGCGGAAATTGATGACTTCATCCCCCCTGCTTCTTTTGATAAAAAGGAGAATGAATTAGATGAAATTGAAGGGAATGATGAAGAAAAATATCATCCAATTCTTGATTTCATGGATGATCCGGAGATTTTAATTTTAAATAAAGACAAAACGGGAATAGAGATGGACTCAATAAACTTTGAGGGTATGGAATCTGAAACAGAAATAAATCAAACAGATTCTGAAAAAAATCTTATCGATACTAATGCGGATTTAGATAATATGAAAAGGAAAATTAATGGTTCCCACAATTCAACTGAAAAGGGAGTCTTTATAAATAAAGCGTTAATTAAAAAAGCTAATCTACTCTATAAGTTAGGTAAATATAAAGAGGCTCTGCCAGCACTTGATGTAGTTTTTGAGCGATTTTCTGACGTAACTTCTGCTGAATTTAATCAAGAGGCCTCCAGAGCGTTGGTAAAAAAGATGAAAATTATTGAAAAGGATGATGAACTGGATAATCATAATCTCTTATCCGTCTATTCCAACGTAATAGATCGACTAGCCGACTCTGATCACGAAGAGTTTACGGAAGAGGTAGATCATGCATTTATTCAAAAAACCGAACTATTACTTGATTCCGATAATCCGGAAGAAAGTTTAAAAACAATCGATGAGGCAATAAAGAGATTTAAAAATGCCAAAAACAAATCTGACTTTCTTCAAAAAACAATGTTTATGAAAGGTCAACTGCTTGAAGAAACAGGAAAAGAAGAGGAAGCCGTTTCAGCCTATGAAGAGTTAATTGAAACCTTCGAAGAAGATCAGTAGATAAGTCTTTTAAGGTTCAAAAAAATGATCAGGCATTTGTGTATGTAATACCAACTAACCTGATCAGAGTATAGTTTTGCACAGAAAGGCAGTTGGCACACACTCAAACAGTTCAATATGACCCGGCTAAATAACCTTTGGCTGGGTCATTTTATTTTTCAATCTGGGTTTCCGGGGTTTTTAATAGCTGATCCTTGTATTGCAGCTCGTACAATTTTCGATAAATACCATCCTTTTTTTCAAGCAGCTCGGCATGGGTACCGGTTTCTCTGATCTCTCCCTTATGCATCACCAATATTTTGTCGGCCCCCTGGATTGTTGAAAGTCTGTGTGCTATAACGATGGAGGTACGGCCCTTCATCATTCGGTCGCACGCTTGATTGACGAGTGCTTCTGTTTCTGAATCTACGCTGGAGGTGGCTTC
>JBEPXS010000105.1:0-9695 GCA_041641755.1 Balneolaceae bacterium | reverse complement strand
TGGTATTACTGGTATTATTTGGTATTCAGTTCTATTTCATGACTCCTGATTCGGGCAGCCGGATTATCTACAGTGAGTTTCTTGAGTATGTGGAGAATGGATATGTAGATAAAATTACGATAAAAAATGGTTCTCATATCACCGGTAAATATACCGAGAAAGCGATTAAAGAAGGTATTGTAAAGCAGCCTCAACAAGACCAACAATGGCAGCTCACCGACCAAAGTACACAACCGGGTTTTACTACAACTATGCTGGAGGGGGATCAAATCCGTACTGTGCTCGATGCGAACAATGTTGAGTATGACGTACGAATTGAAGAGGATTGGTTCAGTGGAATTTTGATTTGGTTGATACCTATTGGGCTCGCTATTGCGTTCTGGATCTTTATTTTCCGCCGGATGAATCCGGGCCAGCAGGTGCTCAATATCGGAAAAAATAAAGCTTCCCTGTATGATAAACAGAGCGATAATAAAGTATCGTTTAAAGATGTAGCCGGATTACAAGAGGCCAAAGCCGAAGTAGAAGAAGTTGTAGAGTTTCTCAAGAAACCAAAAAAATTTACAAAGCTTGGCGGTACACTACCCAAAGGTGTACTGCTGGTGGGCCCACCAGGTACAGGTAAAACCCTGCTTGCTAAAGCAACTGCCGGCGAAGCTGATGTGCCATTTTTCAGCCTTAGTGGTTCCGATTTCGTGGAGATGTTCGTTGGGGTAGGGGCCGCACGGGTACGTGACCTTTTTAAACAGGCCAAGGAGAAGGCTCCCTGTATTATCTTTATTGATGAGATTGATGCCATTGGTAGAAGTCGTGGGCGTGGTATGATGATGGGTTCTAATGATGAGAGGGAGAATACCCTGAATCAGTTGCTTAACGAGATGGATGGCTTTAATTCTGATAAAGGAGTCATCATTATGGCTGCTACAAATCGTCCTGATGTATTGGATACGGCCCTGTTACGTCCGGGCCGATTTGATCGGCAAATTCTTATTGATAAGCCGGATCTAAACGGCAGGGTTCAGGTACTTGAGGTGCACGTAAGGAATTTAAAGCTTTCGGATGACATCGACCTCAAATTACTAGCTTCCCAGACCCCAGGCTTTGCTGGTGCTGAGCTCGCAAACTTGTGTAATGAAGCTGCCCTGTTGGCAGCGCGCCGTGACAAAGAATCGGTGGAGATGGTAGATTTTCAAGATTCAATTGAGCGTGTAATTGCAGGATTGGAGAAAAAGAACAAGCTTATCAGTCCGGAAGAACGCCGTATTGTGGCTTATCATGAAGCAGGTCATGCTATAGTTGGGTGGTATCTTGAGCATACAGATCCTGTACTAAAAGTGAGTATTGTACCTCGTGGTTTGGCGGCGCTGGGTTACACCTTGCAAACCCCGCTGGAAGATCGCTATCTGATGACTACTGAAGAACTGGAAGACAAGATCTGTGCATTGCTCGGTGGTCGGGTAGCTGAAGAACTTACCTTTGGTAAAATTTCTACCGGTGCGCAGAACGATCTGGAGCGCATCACTAATATGGCGTTTGCCATGGTGGCCGAGTATGGCATGAGCGAAGAACTCGGTTATATTTCTTTAAAAGATTCGCAAAATCCCGAAAACAGCTATGGTTTTAATAAGAAGTATTCTGAACAGACCTCAGAGCGTATTGATGAAGCAGTAAGGGAGATTATCAGGGTTAACTATGAGCGTACTAAGGAATTGTTGACCAAGCAGGAAGATAAACTCGAAAAAATGGCCCAAACTCTGCTGGAAAAAGAGGTACTTAATCACAACGATCTCCGAGAACTCTTGGGAGAACGCCCGCAGGGTCGCTATCCTGAAGGAATTTTTGAATCGGATAAATCTTCCGAAAAAGTCAACGGGCAACCGGACGGACCTTCCATTCCATCTAAATCAAACTACCTGTCTGAATCAGAATCGGATTCTGACTCTAAATCAGTTTCTGAGGAAGAATAAGTCAGTATCAAGCTGAGAAAATTTGTTGTCGCATAAGATCTTATTTATATGGTAGCTTAGCCTCTCTTTAAATTCATCCATTTGTTAATATTAAATTAACAAACGCCTATCCTGAATAACATTGTGTTAAAATTACGGTAAGATAACCGTAACCATGAGTTAATACTGTTGCAATGTGAGTGTACTATCCTTTGGGTGCAATGAAAGTTGAACCTAAAAAATCAGTACACTTAAAGTGATCACACACCAAAACAACACACGTGCAAAGGTTTTGGCCCTTTTTATTGCGTTCATCTCTATTTCTCACCTCAGCATTGCTCAGACAAATAATTCAGATACCGGAAGCATTGCCGGAAAAGTAGTTGATGCACAATCTGGTGAGACAATAATTGGGGCAAATGTAATTATAACAGGAACAAGCCAGGGCGATGCCACTGATATAGATGGTACGTATTCCATTGAGGGACTTAATCCTGGTATCTATTCCGTAACTATTTCTTATGTGTCATATACAAAAAAAACGGTTACGGGCGTGGAGGTTAATGCTGGTGAAACAACCAGGCTTAATGCTACCCTGCAACCGGAAACAGTAGGTATGGGAGAGGTAACCGTTACTGCTGAGGCCAGCACGAATAATGAAGCCGGCCTGCTTTCCATGCAGCGGAAATCAATAGCGGTTCAAGACGGTCTCTCTGCTGAATATTTGAGCAAAACAGGAGATAGTAACGTAGCTTCGGCCATGAGACGGGTTACCGGGGTAACATTAGTTAATGGTAACGATGTATATGTTCGTGGGCTGGGGAATCGGTATAGTAACATACAGCTAAACGGTGCAGAAGTACCGTCAACGAGTCCAACTCAAAAAGAAGCTCCCATCGATCTGGTAGGAAGTGGTTTGGTTGACAATGTAGTTGTCCAAAAAACTTTTACACCTGACCAGTCTGGTGAGTTTTCTGGTGGTTCGGTTCAAATAACTACTCGTGAATTCCCGGACAGAAAAAACATTGCCTTCAGCTATTCTTCCAGCCTGAACACAGCATCGGGCTTCAAAAAAGCACCGGCTATTGATGGTAGTTCTACCGATTTCATAGGGTTTGATAATGGAAAGCGTAGCCTACCACCGATGATTGAGTCAACCCGATTAACTGAGGGACCACTCGAAAGTCAGGTTGCCAATTCGTTACATAGAGACTGGGTTCTGAAAAATTCGAGAGGTGCAATTCCCTCTCAGAAACTGAACATTAATTATGCCAATCAATTTAATAAAAATGCACTGCCGATTGGCGTTGTTTCCAGCTTTACGTATAACTATGATCGAAGTCTTAAACCCACTGCTCAACTACGCGAAATACAAAGTGCGGCCGGTAATAACCAGGTTATCTATAATTCTAGTTACCAACGAACAAGAGGGGTAGAAAACGTTAAGTTGAGTGGCTTGTTAAATGTCTTTATGAAGCCAAGTAATGTTACAAAGATTGGTTTCAAAAATATCTATTCTAATTCTCTGGATAATACGGCCAGTACTATTACCGGAGAATTTATTAACTATGATCAAAGTACCACTCGTCAGACGGTTATCGACTTTGATCGCCGGGCCATTTTCTCATCAGCCCTGGAGTTTGAAACTTATCTGAGTAGTTTCCTTGATTCCAGGATTTCTGCAAATATCAATTTCAGTAATGCAGTTCGTGAACAGCCTGACCGACGAACTACGCAATATCTGAGATCAAAAACCCGGCAGGATGCTGAGTTTGGTATTTACTTTGATGACGGGGGTAACACGCATTTCTTTTCGGATCAAAACGACCAGAACTACTCTGCGAAACTGGATTATAAGATTAGGCCTTTCGAGTTCCTTACTCTAAAGGTTGGGGGATCTGGCTCCATTAAAGATCGTGATTTTTCCGCCAGAAGGCTGGAATATCAAGATTTCGGATTCACGAATCCATACCCCGGCGAACTCAGAAATGAGTCGCCGGATATAGCCTTGAACCCTGACCTTGTTGAAAGTGATCAGCTTGACTTGGTTGAGACTACACAACCGCGCGATTCCTATAAGGGAGAACAATTTTTATGGGCGGGATATTTGAGTACAACCTGGACCCCAATTAACAATACAACTCTAGAACTGGGAACCCGTCTTGAGGATTCTGATCAGGAAGTTACTATCAATGATGATGGCCAGGTGTCTCAGATTGCAAACGTAGAGAACCAGGATATTCTTCCGGCAGTAAATCTTACCTACAACGTCAGTGACAAGACAAACCTGCGCGGAGCATTTTCAATTACACTTGCTCGTCCTTCATTCAGGGAAATTTCAGATTTCAGATTTCAGGATTTTCTCGGAGGAGAAATACTGTATGGTAATCGGGATCTGGAACGTACCCGTATAAGCAACTATGATCTGCGATTTGAAACCTATCCCAATCCGGGAGAACTGTTTGCAGTAAGCCTGTTTTACAAATATTTCGAAAGTCCCATTGAAAAGGTCTATCGCCTGACCGAACGAACAGAAGTAGTTTACAAAAATGCTAAAAAAGCTGATCTGTACGGCATTGAACTTGAGGGCAGGAAAAATTTGACGCAGCGGCTGCAACTTGTTGCCAATGCATCCCTGATATACTCGGAAACAGTTGTAAAAGAATCTGATAAGTTCAATGTAGCCAATGTAAAGCGCAGCATGTATGGTCAATCCCCATTTAGCGTAAACCTTGGGGCTTATTATACCATACCGGACTGGAATCTTAATCTTTCAGCGAACTACAATACGTTTGGTGAACGGATAATAACGGTGGGAATGAAGCGCCATCCCGGGGATGAATACGAACAACCCTTCCATAATCTAAGTCTTAAAGCGGATTACCAGTTGAGTAATGTTTCGTTGAGTCTTGGAGTGGAAAACGTGTTGAATCAGAATATCCGGTACGAACAGGGTAGTGTAACTACTTTTAAATATAGTCCGGGAATGACTTTCGATTTTGGCATTAAGTGGTCTCTGTAGGATGATTGATCGGACGGTGATCAAAAGGTTAACTATTTACTCACCTGATGTTAAACGTTTCTTAATGAACAGCTTTTATCATCAAATCTTAATCTCAACAAACAAATAAACCAACATACAACTATGAAATTTAATATTACCAATATCGCGGGTATCTTTCTGCTCGCACTAACCTTGATGATCACCGGCTGCGGTGATGACAATCCAACGAATGGGGGCGATAATCTATCAATCTCTTCTTTTAGTCCCACTTCTGCGATGGTTGGCCAGGAAGTGACTATAACCGGTAGTGGTTTCAGCGGTAATGCCACTGTTTCCTTTACTGATGGTGTACAGGCTTCCATAACTTCATCTACTGCAACTGAACTTGTAGTTACAGTACCTAGTGGGGCCGAGGACGGACCTATAACCGTAAGTGTGGACGGAGAGTCTGCTACCTCAAGTTACAGCTTTACGGTTGGTGCACAACAGGCACCTGTTCCGGAGCCCTATGCCAGTTTCCCCGGTACCAAAATTGCTGAAGACGAAACCTGGAGCAACGATACTACACTGGCTGGTCCTCACTTTGTGTTACCGGGCGTGACACTGAAAATTGAAGCAGGCGTGACTGTTGAATTTGAGTACCACAACGGTAATGCAGATGATGTAGGTACCATTATTACACTCCCTGCAGACGATCAAAATTTTGACAGTCCACGGAAAACTGCTAAGCTCAATGCGATTGGGACTGCCAACGATCCTATCATTTTCACATCGGACCGCAAGGAGATCAACGCCTGGGGGGGTATTATATTAGCAGGTAGAGCTGGTAACAACATACCAGGTGGAACCGGTAATATCGAAGGTCTGGAAGATGCTGTACAATACGGAGGTAATAATGATTCAGATAACAGTGGAACCTTGCGATATGCCAGAATTGAGTACGCCGGATTTAGTATTGCTGAAGGTTCCGAGTTACAATCACTGACCCTTTATTCTGTAGGTAGCGAAACCACAATTGACCACGTGAATATCTATGGATCCAGTGACGATGGTATCGAGATCTTCGGAGGTACGGTAGATATTAAGTATTTGGTTGTCTATGGAGCTGATGACGACAGCTTTGATTTTGACCAGGGATGGCAGGGACGAGGCCAGTTCTGGTTAGCCGTTCAGCGCCCGGGAGCCGATCAGGGGTTCGAAAATGACGGTTGCGATGATCTCTCTGATTGTGGCGGCGGTAATGGTCCCACCAGTCCTACTCTTTCGAATATTACCGTATTCGGTGCCAAAGACAGCGACAAGGATAACATGGGACTCAAACTGCGCGAGAACCTCGAAGGATCTTACAATAACGTTATTGTAAGTAATTTCATGGGATACAACTGGCTGCTTGACGGTCAGGACGGCGGAGTTGATGCAGGAGAAACCGATAATGATGACGCCGACAATACCTATGAAAACTATGGTAGTGGCGATCTTACCCTGAGTAACTTCGTACTGCAAAACAATGGTGGCTGGGAAGTTACGACACACTCCCAGCGTTATGATCAGAGTTACGAGATGACGAGCTCCAGTGATCCCGCAGACTTGTTCACTAATCCAGGCAACTATGATTTTAGCTTGCCAAGTGGTTCTCCGTATCTGACCGGTGGAGAAACACCAGATGACAGCTGGTTTGATAATGTGGATTACCGAGGTGCTTTCGGAACCAACGACTGGACTCGTGAAGGAAGTTGGGTACTCTGGCCAATTTAATTTGATCGTTCTTACCACGATACGTCTCACCTAGTTTGAGGTGTGCTGATCACAAAAAGGGGGCTCCGGGGAACCGGGGTCCTCTTTTTTTAGAGAGTCATTCGTTCTTAAAGAATAGTTTCCATACATTAATCGTTATTCTACGATAAACGATTAAATGGCATGGCGATTACAAAAGAGGAACTATTTAGTACCTCCAGAAAGCGAGTTGCAGAGCTGATGAAAGCATTGAGTCATCCAGCACGGATAGCGATTGTCGAGCTACTGATAGACCGCAAAAACTGCTTCTGTGGAGATATAACTGAAGAACTACCCTTGGCTCAGTCCACTGTCTCACAACATCTGAAGGCGTTGAAAGAAGCAGGAATCATATCAGGTGAGATAGAGGGAGTGAAGACCTGTTACTGCCTCGATGAGGAGGGCTTGCAAACCTTGAACAAACTTATTGAACCATTTTTACAACAAATTTTAAAATCGACTAAAGATAATTGCTGCTGATATGGAAAAACACAAAAAGAGTCCTGAAGAACTAAAGGCCACTGTTAAGGCAAAATACAGTCAGATAAGTGAACAATCTTCTGAATATAATCGGAGTAGTTGTTGTGGTGCGGGAGAAATGTCTGATGAAATATACAATATTATGACCGACGATTACAGCTCTGTAGAAGGCTACAACGCTGATGCTGATTTAGGATTGGGGTGTGGACTGCCAACTGAGTTCGCACAAATACAGGTAGGAGATACAGTAATTGATCTTGGTTCTGGGGCCGGAAACGATTGTTTTGTAGCTCGTCATGAAACCGGTGCTGATGGTAAAGTACTGGGTATCGATTTTGCTGAACCGATGATTGAGAAAGCTCGGAGGAATGCGGAAAAACTGGAGCTCAATAACGTGGAATTCCGTTACGGAGATATCGAGGATATGCCGGTTGCAGATAATTATGCGGACGTGGTGGTCAGCAATTGCGTGTTAAATCTGGTCCCCGACAAAAGGAAGGTTTTTTCTGAGATTCAGCGGGTTTTGAAGCCGGGCGGCCATTTTAGCATTTCAGATATTGTATTGGTGGGAGAGCTACCAGATTCCCTGCGCGAAGACGCAGAAATGTACGCCGGATGCGTTGCTGGAGCTATTCAGAAGGATGAGTACCTGGCCTATATCGATAAAATTGGTTTTGAAAATGTGACTATTCAGAAAGAAAAAGAGATTATGATTCCTGATGATATTTTATCCAAATATCTTTCTGCAGATGAGGTGGAAGAGGTAAAATCAAAAGAAACCGGTATTTACAGCATTACAGTATTTGCCTCGAAACCAGGGGAGAAGTCGGGAAAGAGGGAAGAATTCGAATCGATCGGTTCTTCATCCGATTGCTGTGGATAGGATATCTGAAATGGGAGCGATGTACAAACAGCTTGATTCTTATATACAAAACCTGGTGGAGGAAGGTTTTGACCCACCTGCTGGCCGAAAAAAGAAGCTGAAGCAACTGGCTGAATATGTTATTCAGCAGCAGAAGGAGGGAGAAACCGCAAGATTGACCTTTATCTGTACTCATAACAGCCGGCGCAGCCACTTATGCCAAATTTGGGCGGCTACTGCAGCATACTATTTTGGATTGAGCCAAGTAGAAACTTATTCTGGTGGCACCGAGGCTACGGCATTTAATCCCAACGCAGTACGGGCTGTGGAACGAGCGGGATTTCGGGTTGAAAGTCCGGGGGGAGAGAATCCACAGTATCGAATTTATTTTGCCGAAGATGAACCACCTTTGGTTTGTTTTTCAAAAACGTTTGATGATCCTTACAATCCGAAGGAAGAATTTGCGGCGATTATGACCTGTACGGATGCGGACCAGCGTTGTCCGACTGTTCCGGGAGCTTCGGTTCGTATTTCTATTCCATATGTAGACCCAAAAGAAGCCGACGGCACCCCACAGGAATCAAGGGTTTACGACGAACGCTGCCTGCAGATAGCTACTGAAATGTTCTATCTGATGTCTCAGGTATAGAATCCGCAAAAAAAAACGGATTGAGATGTAATTTTTTTATAATCTGACGTTTGAAGAAGCCAATTGATTGCGATTAGAATAGATAGGAATCTGAAATCTTAATTTGGGCAGAAGAGATGAAAGATTATTATTTTTTATAATCCGGATATATAAGTCTGCCCCAGGAACCTTTTATCCTATTGCTTCGTTAAGGCAAACCGCAAATTTGAAGAAAGTATACCGTTTTGGTTTTTGTAAAAAGGAAAGCACATTTTAACGCGGCTCATCGTCTTCATAATCCCGATAAATCAGACCAGTGGAACAAGAAGATGTATGGCAAATGTAACCATCCCAACTGGCATGGTCACAACTATGTGATTGAAGTGATTGTTGCCGGTGAACCGAACCTGGAAACGGGGTATGTAATAGATCTGTCTGAGCTAAAGCAGATAATTGAGGAACAGATTATTGAGAAATGTGATCATAAAAACTTAAATTTGGACGTTGATTTTTTGGACGGCGTAATGCCATCGACTGAAAATCTGGTAAAAGCTTTTTATTATCAATTGAAAGAACCAATTGAAGATGTGTGTGTAGAAGGAGGTAAATTGTACTCTGTAAAACTACACGAGACCGAACGAAATTCAGCCGAATATTGTCCATATCTTTTGTGAAAATAATCTATAGGAAACGTTTTAAAGAATTGAATTTAGCATGATTTCAACCAAATTGAAGCGCATGTACGATCCTACATTTACCATATCGGATGACTACAAGGATAGTCTTCCGGATCTGCAAAACGGCCCTGCTTCTTTAATTGAAGGAGCAAACGTACCAATACAGCAGGTGGGAATATCCAACTTTAGATTGCCCCTTAAGTATCCCCGACCCGATGGCGAACTGATTACTCTGGAGACCTCAGTTGACGGGTATGTTGGCCTCGAAGCCGGTAAAAAGGGTATTAATATGAGCCGAATTATGCGCTCATTCTATGAGTACAAG
>JBEPXS010000104.1:0-9751 GCA_041641755.1 Balneolaceae bacterium | reverse complement strand
GCTGGGCTTGGTCAGTCCCGCCTGAGTACCAATATTAAGCACTCTGGGGGCGAACCACGGATTAGGCACTGCATCATTCATCGGGATATTTCCATGCTCTTTGCGCACAATTTTGTATTCGATTGGATTCATCCCGTATCGGTTGTTTAAGTAGAGTTCGAGCTTCGTTTCGTAAGTCTCCATCTGCTCGGTGTATTTGGAAAAGATGGTGTATTCCAGCAGTGCAGTTTTGGACGTCCACGGCAGCACATACATAAAGGCAATTCCGGGTTGATAGGTACTATCGAAATCCATTAGCACAAAAGAATCGGGGTCAAATACATCGTATGCTGTGGTGACCTCCCAACCCAGAAAATGTTGGACGAGTGGGTATACGGCAGATCGTTTCAGAGTGGGTTCAAAACAGCTTTGAAATATGAATTTAGCTTGGTAGCGTCCTTGTTCACACTTGAGTTCTGCACGCAATTCATTGCCCGTTAGTTCGATAATGGGGGATTCCAACAATGTAACATCCGGATGGTCGTCAAGTTCAGACAAGATAGCTGATCGATACTTTCCACTGCGGATTGAATAGTAAGGATAAAGGTCTAATTTTTCTTTTGAATAATCGTCATCCACCATTATCTCTGATTGAATCCATTTTTTGTGGATCAGCTGTTGAAAAGGGGGGACATCCTTCTCCCAGAAACACCAGGTTTTATCATTTGCAGGTGTAAGGGTTTTATCTACCACCAAAATTCTTTTCTTCTTTATATCGGAATGTATCAGGTGCCAGGCCAGACTGAGCCCGGAGGAGCCGGCTCCTGCGATTATATAGTCGTATTTGTTAGATCTTTGGGGCACAACAGGGTACTAAATTTTTAAATCAAACTTTTTTACACTCAATGTGGTTCCAATTTGCGATTGTATTTTTACAAAAACGTAATCTGTTGTAAGAATAGGAATGACGACCAGAAATACCAATTTCCAATGGCGATAGTTGATGCTGTCTTTCAACAGTTAAGAATATCATGATTTCTATTTCTGTGATTAAATAGCTACCTATCAAGTAAATTTAAATTTATAAAAAAGCTGGGTATGATCGGATATAAACTTATTTCTGTATGTGCTTTTAGTTTGTTGGTCGTACTAAATGTAAATGATCACAACCAAAATATAATTGACTCGGACACGGAGATCCGTGTGATGGCCTATAATATTAGGTATGATAACCCTGATGATGGGATAAACCGGTGGAGCAATCGAAAAGGTCGCGTAGCAAACCTGTTCAGATTCAATGAGCCCGGTATCATTGGGCTGCAGGAGGCGCTTTATCACCAACTCACCTGGCTGAATGAACAACTTGACGAATATGAATGGATAGGTGTGGGACGAACGAATGGTAAAATGGAGGGAGAATTTGCACCGATTTTATACAATACGGAACGTTTTAAGCTGCTTGAGGATGGGAATTTTTGGTTGTCTCCCACGCCCCAAAAGCCAAGCAAAGGGTGGGACGCAGCGCTACCGCGTATTTGTACCTGGGGTCGATTTCGGGAGCGTTCAACTGACAAAGTATTTTTAGTATTCAACACCCATTTTGACCATAGGGGAAAAACAGCTCGTGAGGAAAGTGCGAAGGTCATCCTACAAAAGATTGGAGAGATTTCTGAAGATGATACTCCGGTAATGTTGACTGGCGATTTTAATGCAGAGCCCGGCTCAAAACCCTATTCCACCATAACAAATAAAATGGAGGATGCTTACCACAGCAGTAAAATCCCTCACTATGGACCGCAAGCAACCTATATGGAAGAAGATGGAGGTTTTAGCGTAGCCAGCGGCAAAGGGGGACGACGCATCGATTATATCTTTACCAATCAAAAAGTGAATGTGGTTCGTCACGGTATCTTATCTACGTTCAGGGATGGACGATTTCCCTCAGATCATTTGCCGGTTGTTGCCGATATTTCGTTTTAAATAAATCAGTTCAAGTTCCAAATGGAAAAATTAAGAGCCGTAGCAAATCCGACCCAAAGGAGATAGGGAACCAGCAGCCAGGCCGCTAATCGATTATAAAAGCTAAATGCAAGGATTGTGAATAATATTATGATCCAGAGTAGTATTATATCGGCCAGGGCAGTTCCAACCTGATGTAGACCGAAAAACAGCCAGGACCACAATACATTAAGCATCAGCTGGACCAGGAAAAGCGTTAGAGCATCACGTGATTTGTCAAATCCGGTGTCTTTCCAGACCAGCCAGGCTGAAATACCCATACAGATATAGAGTACCGGCCAAACTACAGGAAAAACCCAATCGGGAGGCGTCCAGGTTGGCTTAATCAGCGCTTGATACCAATTTCCAGGCTCTACTATTATTCCTGCTGCACCTGCTGTAAAACTGAGCATCAACCAACCTGCAAGCCCGGTATATTTTTTTGATTTTTTCATGAAATGTATCTACAACAAATTGGGATAAAACATTCCGTAAATAGTTTTGGATAACGAATTTTTATTTCTACCCGAGATCATGTAACCTCGTATTTATGTTGAAATAAACAAAACAATCTTTAAAACTATGCGACCTTATATTCTGGCTGAAAGCAATTGGAAATCTCTTAAAGATCAACATGTGGAGCTTGCCATCTTACCGTGGGGAGCTACCGAGGCACATAACTACCACCTGCCTTATGCCACCGACATAATTGAAGCGGATTATATTGCTGCCGAGGCTGCCCGGCTGGCGTGGGAGGAAGGGGCTGAGGTTATGGTACTGCCCACTATTCCGTTCGGGGTAAATACCGGGCAAACTGATATCAAACTGGATATTAATATGCATCCGAGTACACAGGCAGCAGTTTTAAATGATGTTGTGGAGGTGTTGGATCGGCAGGGAATCCATAAGTTACTGGTGTTGAACAGTCATGGAGGTAACAATTTTAAACCGATAATACGAGAAGCCGGGGTTAAATATCCTGACATGTTCATCTCATTTTGCAACTGGTTTCAGTCTGTAGACAAGTCGGAGTACCTGGAGCATCCGGAGGGCGATCATGCGGAAGAGATGGAAACCAGTTTGGTGTTGTATTTTGCTCCCGAGCTTGTCCGTCCGTTGGAGGAAGCTGGAAAAGGAAAGGAGAAAAAGTTCAGGATTGAAGCTTTGAGGGAGAACTGGGCCTGGGCAGAAAGAAAATGGTCGGAAGTGACTGAAGATACCGGCGTGGGTAATCCCAAAAAGGCCTCAGCGGAGAAAGGTAAAGTTATTTTTGAAGCAGTAAGCAAGAAGGTAGCAGAGTTACTGGTAGACCTGGTAAATGCAGATCTGAATGATATGTACGAATAGATTCCCTTTGATATCTGGATATTGATCCACTAAAGGGCAGACTTATAGTTCTTCCAGATTGACTGTTTTATGCCAAATTGTTCCGTTGGTAAAGCCAAATGGCTTGGGCATCGTGTGAGGTGATCGCTCCGGATAATCAGCCATTAGCGTATCAGGTAGTGCGAGGTTGTAGGAGGTCGTTTCTATTTCCAGATCCGTAGTTCCGGGATCAACGATAAGCTTTATGGTAAATGTGGAATCCTTATACCCATAATAGGTGATATGAGAAATGCTAGTCTCTTGGCCTGTAATGGGTTGAGCCCGGTCATATAATATTTTTTCTTCCAGTTGTATTTGGTGGATTCTGCTGGTGTCTGGAAACCCGATTGATGTTACGTTAGTTGGGAATCTGTGTTGAAATTCCATCGAAATGGATCGTGATAAATCATCAATTTGATCTTTTACCAGTTTAATTCTAGGAGAATTGATGTCGATATTCGGTGCTGTGGAATATAGCAGGGGATCTCTCCGGATGGGAATGAATTCAGAGAGTGTAGTATCAGCAGGATCTTGTCCTAAAAATTGAGAAGTCCATTGATCGGTCGTATGATCCAGCGATAGCCAGTAGCTGGTATTGTTATCCAGGTTTGCAGCGTATATTAAACTATTCTGTTTTTTCTGGTTTGAACTGTAATCAGAATTTAAGACCACCCCGATAAAAAAGAAGATTATAGCAATAACAAGTATCCCGCCGCCGATTTTATTGATATCTTTCATAATGTAGTCAATTAGCGGAAATAAAATTCCGATAAGTAATACTACCAAAAAGATACTCCCTGCCAGCAATCGTGTTGAAAGTGCAACTTGCATAAGATTTATATAGAAGGGATACATAAAGAGCGGCATAAAGAGGCTTATAGCAATAGTTGTCAATGTTTTCCAGTCCCAGATCGTTGCTTCCAGATCCTTACCGGCCAGTAACCAGCCGATAAGCCCAAACAGGACAGGCCACAAAAGTATATAGTTTGTAGCGGGTAATAGCACAGTTAAAGTAATTAGTAAAATGGAAAGCACTAAATATATGCCTGCCAGTAAATTATATATATTTAGTTCATTTTTAATCCAGGTAAGGATTGGTAAAGTAATTAGTGTCGCTACCGATATAAAAAATCCTAAATACCAGCTACGTGCGTAGTTCTCTCCATGTTGGAGCCATCGGTACTCAGGGAATATAAATTCCCATGTGAATTGCCATCCGAACCATGTTACAAGTACCGAAATAAGTAAAAGTCCCAGGTAGCCTGCTAATGCAATCAATATTTTTTTAGCAGATAACCATCGCCGGCTGAAACCGATAAAAATAGCAGTCAGGAATAGAAAAATGGTCAAACCTGCAAGATAGGGTGCCCAGCTTTCCGGGTAGTACGTGATGCCACCAAATGGATTGTTAAAATAGATTACATCCTTATCTGAGCTCAGATCAAAATTTTTATTTCCAAATCCGTGTATATTTCCAAGTAGATTTTCACCCTGATGTTGAAGGCTGGCCATAGACAGGTTCCCGGGATTGTCTTGCATGGTGTGGTAGTTGAGATACTCCTCGATAAAAGCAAAATTGAGTCCCTGTTTTTCATATGGCTTAAAAACGGAAAAATCGGTGTCGTTTGGCAGGATTTTGTAAATGCTGTAGGTAAGGCTGTTCGCTACCGGGTCAGGGGTAAATCGGGCAAATTGAGGAATTAATTTGGCATTACCTGAATTTGTTTCAAACATAATAGAACTGCCGCTTGTACCGCGAGCTTCAAAATTCAGGATCAGATCAACTTCTTTTATGGCAGAATTTGTTTTTGCAAACTGCCGTGCCCCCATCAATCCCAGCTCTTCTCCGTCAGTGAAAAGAATGATCAGATCGTTTTTAAGTGATTCTCCGGATTGAACTGCCCGAATAACTTCCAGGATGGAGGCAACTCCCGAAGCATCGTCAGCGGCACCCGGTGCATATGGTACGGTATCATAGTGAGCCATTAACAAAATAGTACGCTTGGGATTGCTGCCTGTAACCCTCGCGATTATATTTTGGGTATGTACCGCCCGGGTTGATTGCCTGTTACGCAGAAGAGCCATTCCTTTCTCTATTTTGGGATTGAGTCCCAATCTCTTTAATTCGCCAAGAATGTACTGCTGTACCGAATCATGTTCAGCTGTTCCAACCATATGTGGTTTCTCGGCTATCTGTCGAACATGGTCAAATGCTCGTTCTGCCGAAAATTCTGTTGCTGGTGCGGCCACTGGTTTCGGGCCGGGAGGAGAGGTAAGGTACAGTCCCCACCAAATGGAGGCGATGATAAACACCAAAGAAGTTACTCTTTTGATTATCTCTTTTTGGTTAGTTCCCGACATGTACCACTTTTGTAATATTTATGATGGATTGGAACTTGGACCATATCGTAAGACAAAAACGGATCTTCATACACATTTCCAAGCTTTTTTTGATTTGCCGTTTTTTATCTGAATATGAGACTCAGGTTAATCCTGGGGATTCGTAGCCCATACACTGGTTTCCGGAATAAAACCACGGTCGGCCAGTTCCAGCATGCTCAATATGGTTTGTGCAATATCGCCCGATACAAGCTTGGTTTCGTTGAATGCCCGTTCCCCCATACCGGCATTCTCTGAAAAACGGGTTTGAACCTCACTGGGATTAATCTGCATGACTCTGACATTATATGGACGCAGTTCCGCCCGCCAGCATTCGGTCATGCCACCTAACGCAAACTTGCTGGCCACATAAGCCGTACCACCCTGGAATCCCTTTTTCCCGGCTGTGGAAGATACATTGACAATATTACCGTAATCCTCTTCAATAAAATGTTTGGCCGATTCGCGGGCTACCATCATTGCCCCAATGGTATTCACCCGTAATTGTTCTTCAAACTCGGCCACTGAAAGGTTAACCAGTTTGGAAAAGTGTCCATATCCTGCATTGTTGATTAGCACGTTATGGCCATCCAGCTTGTCGACTGTCTGTTCTACAAGATCAATAACCTGATCTTCCTGGCTGACGTCACATTGAACCGGTACAGCTCCGATTTCATCCGCTGCTTTCTCCAGCCTTTGTTTATTCCTTGCAGCAATTACTACCGAACCGCCGGCCTCTGAAAGCTGTTTTGCCGTTTCTTTTCCGATGCCGGAGCTTCCCCCGGTTACAAGAGCTTTTACTGATGAAAGATCCATGATTTAATTATTTGATATTTAAGTATTGAGATTTGATAGAAATAAAAAATTTACCAGTGTAATAGTTTCGTCTTATCCTGCAATTTCCACAGAACAACTCAAGATTCAGCATGGGAATGGTTAACTGAGGTATGCTCTAAGAACATTTACATACTAATGTACCACCTTTACTTCCATAGCTGGCAAATTATTGGAGAGATCTCCCCACTCCATCCCGAAGAGCACGAAATTCCTGTCGAGATGACGCCGGAATTGGAATGTTGGCAGCAAATAGAACCAACAGCGTCATTTCGAGCGGAGGATCGTTTGGGATTTCCACGATCCGTAGTCGAGAAATCTCATCCATCTTTCAAGAGTATACAATAGAAATCATTCATCGAATCCTTTATCCCAAATTCACGTTAACTGCTACACTTTTAAACTGGCGGCTTTGTCTTTGACGAGATTCCATGCAGTATCAACATGTTGTTGTTTAACATTGGTGTTTCCGATGACCATTCTGATAGTATATTTGTCCTGCAGTTTGGTGTGGGTTATGAAGAGCTTGCCGGTTTTGTTGACCTTCTCCAGTAGTTGTTTATTTAAGCGATTCAAGAGTTCTTCATCAGAGATATGGGATGGATGATAGCGGAAGCAGAGCAAGTTGAAGGGGACTGGTGCCAGTAGCTCAAAATCATCGGACTGATTAATCCTGGTTTCCAGATTATTGGCCAGCTTGATATGGTACCGGATTTTTTTGCGAAGTCCTTCCAATCCAAAGCTGCGGATTACAAACCATAGTTTTAGGGCACGGAACCGTCGTCCCAGCTGGATGCCCCAATCCCGGTAATTCCTGACGCGGTTATCTTCAGCAGTTTTTAAATATTCGGGCATAATTGAGAGAGTACGTACCAAAAGGTCTTTATCCTGCACAAAAAAAGCAGAACAGTCAAGATTGGTAAACATCCATTTATGGGGATTAAAGACAAACGAATCCACATGCTCTATTCCTTTAGTCATATCTCGGTAGTCGGGTAGCAGAAGAGCAGTACCGGCATACGCTGCATCTACATGGAGGAAAACATCATAGCGGGTGCATATCTCCGCAATTTCTGGCAGTGGATCGATAGCTGTAGAACCGGTTGTGCCTAGCGTTGCCACTACACAGGCCGGCTGAATACCATCCTGAAGGTCACTTCGGATCGCTTCCTCCAATGCGTCGGGCTTCATGGCGAATTCCTCATCTGTCTCCACCTTCCGCAGGTTTTGTCTGCCAAAACCTGCTATCTTTACATCTTTTTCGATAGAAGAGTGGGTCTCCGACGAACAGTAGACAGTAAACTGTTGATCGGCAGGGAAACCTGAATTGTTAATCTGAAATTCCGTTACCTGCTCTCGGGCCATCAGCAGGGCCACGAGGGTAGACGTGGAAGCTGTATCCTGAATTACCCCCGTGAAATTCGATGGCAGTCCGATCATGTTGCACAGCCATTCCATGACGCGTTCTTCCAGTTCAGTGGCGGCGGGAGAGGTTATCCAGCTCATACACTGAGCACCAAGTGTAGCCGTGAGCATCTCTGCCAGAACAGAGGGATAGCTCTTATTGGCAGGGAAGTAGGCCATGAAATTGGGGCTCTCCCAATGGGCCATTCCAGGCATGATAATTTGTTTGAAATCATTAAAGATATCTTCAAACTCTTCTCCCTCGGCTGGTGCCACAGTTGGTAGTTGTTGAAAAATATCACCCGGCTTGGAATTTGGCTTGACCCGGTATTCTTCCACATTTTCAAAATAATCGGCCATCCAGTCGACGAGTTTATGTGCTTCTTCGCGAAATTGATTTGAATCCATTATTCTGTCAATTACATGGTTAAAATGAGGTTTACAGCCGAAAAAAGTCCGATAATCCACATCACCAGAGAAATGTCCTGGAACCGGCCTGTAACCAGCTTCATGAGGATATAAGAGAGAAAACCGAACGTTAGTCCCATGCTTATGCTGTATGTCAATGGCATCAGGACGATAGTCAGGAATGCAGGAACAAGTTCCTCGAAGCTGGTAAGTTCAATATCCCTGATATTTCGAAACATAAACAAACCCACGATAATCAGAGCCGGAGCGGTGGCATACCCGGGAACTATGCTAATAATCGGGGCAAAAACGAGTGCGGCGAGGAACAGAAGTCCTGTAATCACTGCTGTTAATCCTGTACGGCCTCCTTCCTCGATACCCGAGGCCGATTCGATATAAGTAGTCGTGGTGCTGGTTCCCAGCAGGGCTCCCACAGATGTAGCAATCGCATCTGCCCCAAGCATTTCACTAATCCTGTCGATGGAGCCATCTTCATTAACAAGATCAGCCTCATAAGAACAGGCTACAATAGTGCCCACAGAGTCAAACAGATCCACAAACATGAAAGAAAAGATGGCTCCCAATAGCCCCCACTGGAGGGCCCCGATAATATCCAGATTAAAAGCGATAGGAGCTATAGAAGGAGGTGTTGAAACAACAGTTTCCGGCAGGTTAACACTACCGAAAATGATCCCGAGAAAAGTGGTTATGATGATACCGATCAGGATAGAACCCCGCCATTTGCGAGCTTCCAGAATAAGTGTAATTCCCAGTCCCAGAAGCCCTAATATGACGGGCTCACCGAACTTGCCGAGGGTTACCAGAGTAGATTCGCTTTGAGTAACCAGTTCCATGTTTTGCATTCCGATAAACGTAATGAACAGGCCAATGCCTCCCGGGATGGCCAGTCGGAGTGAGCTGGGTATCGCTTCAACGACTTTTTCACGGAACCCGAATGCGGTCAGTAGCAAAAAGGCAATACCCGAAATAAAAACCACCCCAAGTGCGGTTTGCCATGATACTCCTTGTCCAATTACCAGCGTGTAAGCGAAAAAAGCATTCAGTCCCATACCCGGTGCCATTGCAAGCGGCACGTTGATCCATAATCCCATAAGGAGTGTTCCGAAACTGGCAATTAAGGCTGTGACAGTAATCAGCGCCTGTTTATCCATTCCGGCGTCAGCCAGGATGTTGGGATTTACAGCAATGATATAGGCCATCGTCAGGAAGGTTGTGAATCCCGCTACTGCTTCTCGGCGGAGTGTCGTATTATGTTGACCTAGTTTGAAAAATTTGTCGAGCATGATTATAAACGATCTAACCCATATTTATTATTAGCAGGATATCTGAAGCATAAGAAATAGAAGTAACAAAATGGCACCAT
>JBEPXS010000103.1:0-9806 GCA_041641755.1 Balneolaceae bacterium | reverse complement strand
AGTTATGCTTGTACATGCAGCTGAGACGATGAATAAAAGTATGGATATCCAAGTCACATTGTATGTATTCTTTGTTTTTAAGGATTTCAATGCGGTCTCCCTTTGTTTGGTTAGTATAATATGGTTCACAATTATTCATCCCGATGGTTTTAAATCGTCGAATCCTTATTGTTTGCTTTAAGAATTTTGAAAAGAACTAACTGGTCAGATCGTTATTCTACTTTCAAATATTTAAAAACACTCATTCCAAAAAACAAGGTATCGCCCTTGAATTTGTATTCCATGTTGTACGTCACCACATCATCAATACCCGATCTGCCACAACGAAGATCTATTTTTTCCTCATATTTTATAACTGAAATACCAGAGTTTTTTTCTACCTGTTTCCAGTTAAAAAAAACTTTATCGATGTAATCTTGGCCGTTCTTGCAGCTATTTATCTGATCAAGAGCCCTCCTTATGCCTTCCCCCTCGGTTTTACTCTTTTGAGATAACTCCAGGGTTACAGGATGGTTGACTGCCTCCCATTTTCCAATGAGGGCAGTATCAATGCTAATCTTGCTTGGTTCCTTTTGTTTAGGTTCGGTTGCGGTACTGGTACACCCAATTAGAACAACCACAATTAATAAAATAGAGAGGATAAATCCGTTGTTTTGTTTAGGCATCTCGGTACAATAATAATAGGTAAGATCATCTCTCTGATTCAAATTACTTAAATAACATTATATGAAATTACTATATAATGTTAATAACATGATCATGTTACTGTCAGATCATAACGAATTTATATCTTATTGTCTTGGCTTTAAGACAATTACAAACCATCCACAATGCAATATTTTCTAAAGCCTATCATTTTATTTATTGTTCTTATTGTTGTGCCAAATTCAGGTTCGAGCCAATCGATTGATCAAAGAGAGTTGTATGCACAACTGAATCCTGTAGATCAATTTTCTGTCATCGAATCGGCATCCGAGCCAGATACAGACTTGGTATTGCCGAATCCCCGTGTGGAGACAATCGCTTCTCAAACTCTTTGGGGAATAGTTGGTGGGGGAGCTTTGAGCCTGTTAAGTGGGTTTCTTGCTGAAAGCACCCTGCAATGTTCTGCTCTTCATTGCAAACGAAAAATTTTTATTGCCGGGGCTTCAGTTGGTTATATCATAGGGTCTTCTCTCGCAGTGTATTCAAAAGGTAATAATGAAACCCAGAAAGCAAGTTATCCGGTCGTTTTACTAGGTGATTTTACAGGATTTGGTTTAGGTACCATTATCTTAACCAATTTGGCAGATCACGACTATGAATTAAAACTAAAAGCAGGCTATATCCCGGTCTACATATTACCGATCGCAGGAGCAATTGGGGGATACTATCTTAGCAGAGAACCCGTCAAGGCCGAACAGAAAGAATCAATATTCAACTTCTCGGATGGGGGTTCATCCATCAAAATTCCCTCCGTTTCAATACAAAGTCTCGGTACCCTGTCAAATATCAGCTTGGTGTCTACCGTTTCATTTTTATCGATACAGCTTTAAGTTAATTGTATTCGATTAGATAAAGCCTTGTCACTAAAATCCTGAAGCATTTAACCTTAATCCCTACCTGAATGAACCTCACCGAACGCACACGACGTGTCAGAGAAGAAGCCCTTCGCCTGGGATTCGACGCCTGCGGCTTTGCCAAGGCCGGCCGGCTAGAGCAGGAAGAACGCCGACTTGAGGAGTGGCTGAATCAAGGACGTCATGGCAAAATGGGTTATATGGAGAACTATTTTGACAAACGCGTGGATCCAACCAAGCTGGTGCCCGGTGCCCAGTCGGTAGTCTCTGTAATGGGAAGCTATTATAATCCAAACCATGAAGGACAAATTAAGGAAACCGGCACACCGAAAATCGCCAAATATGCACAAGGGCACGATTATCACAAGGTATATAAAAAGAAACTCAAGAAACTTTTTCACTTCACAAGCCAACTGCTTGGTAATCTTGAGGGCCGCGTGTTCGTGGACTCGGCCCCTGTCCTTGACAAAGCATGGGCGGCCCGTGCTGGTATCGGGTGGATCGGCAAGAACTCAAACCTGCTTAATAAAGATGTGGGTTCCTTTACCTTTATCGGAGAGATGATCGTAGATGCCGAGTTTGTTTACAGCACAACCGCCACGGATCACTGCGGCTCTTGCACCCGCTGTATCGATGCTTGCCCGACCAATGCTATCTACGAGCCTTACAGGGTGGATGGCTCCAAATGCATCTCCTACTTCACGATTGAACTTAAGGATAAGATACCCGAAGAATACCGGGATGGAATCGGCGATTGGTTATTTGGATGTGATATTTGCCAGGATGTTTGTCCCTGGAACCGGGAAGCACAGTACTCTGCCATGGAGGATCTGGCTCCCCGTGATAAAATTTTGGATCATGATATCAATTTCTGGGAGGAACTGGATCTTAATCAGTATGATGCCCTGTTTGAAGGAAGTGCCATTCGGCGGGCCAAGTTTGAAAAGTTTAAGATGAATGCAGCGACGGTGGCAAATAATTTACGGGGGGAAGTGATATGCCAGGCAAAAGAGACGGTTAGATAGACAATCCAAAAAAAGATAATTAATTAAAACCGTTCCCGCTTGTCTTTGAGTTCTTTGTACAGCATCTCCCGGGCTCGGAATATGTGTGCCTTCACCGTTCCCAGCGGTTTATCGAGAACATCGGCAATCTCCTGATAGCTTTTTTCCTCCATGTGGCGCATCTGAATAACCTTTCGATATTTGGGGGGCAGGTCTTCAATCGCCTGTCGGACCATCTGCTGCCGTTGCTTCCGTATCACACTGCGATCGGTGGAGGCATCCTCATCGGGCAGTTGCATCTCCATATCACCGTCCCTTGTTTTCATCGGCTCATCAATCGATAGTGTTTTTAGCTTCTTTTTCCGGAGATAATCTATTGTATGATTAGTTGCGATACGATACAGCCACGTTGAGAATGCATAATTGGTACTGTAGGAGTTCAGGTTGTCGAAAGCTTTCACAAACGTTTCCTGCACAAGATCCTCTACCTGGTTTTTATCCCGGATCATCTTCAGGATATGAAAATAGATGGCCCGCTCGTATTTGTCGACCAACTTTTTATAGGCATTTTCATCTCCCCCAACAGCGCGCTCTACCAATGCATCATCCTGTAGACTGCTTTCCGATGCATTTTCTCTCGGAGAATCAGGCTTGTTTTTTTCTTTAGAATCCGACATATAAAAATTTAGAAAACCCAGTTACTGTGATCTCAAAATCGGTGTTAAACTTACAGAAAGTGAAACTATTTTCCCATTATGAAGTTATATATTCATGGTGTACTTTTTTCATGTCTTCTGGATTCTAAATTCATTATATCACGCCAAATATTAATCCAAACTATACAAGAGTAACTTCATTATGAAAAAATTAGCCATTATAATTTTTTCGCTATCAGTTTGCTTTTTCGGTGCCATACCCTACAGTTTTGCGCAAAACGATACCTATGATCAAGTTCGTCTTTTCCAATCTTTTTTCAGGGATGCTCCAATTTCAACGTCTCCATATGGAGAAGGATTTTTCACCTATTCCAATTTTGACTTTATCGACCGTACAACCGTTGGTGCTCAGGGCGGGTATGCCCTTACCTCCGATATTGAGGTGGCCTCGGGAGTATACTATGTCACCCGGATTCCAGATGAAGTAGACAGCGAGTCCGGTATAGCAGATGTTCCCGTATATGGCAGGTACAAGTTCATGGATGACGAAACCAAGCTATCCGGTGGTGTATTTGCAACCATTCCGGTAGGCAGTGAAGATATCGGAGAAGGCAATTTGGACTTTGGAGTTTATGGAGCGCTGCGCCATCCGATCAGTGAATACGTGGTTCTTACCAGTACGTTGGGGATCGATTTCCTGGATGCTCCTATCGGTGATTATGAGGCATCACTAAACCTGGGCGGTGGTATTATTTATGAAGCCAGTGAGAGTCTGTATCTTCTGGGGGAATTGAAAGTGAGATCTGATCTTGATTATTCAGCTATAAGCACTGGTATAGACTATCAAATAGCCGATTTTGCCCATCTTCGTGCAAATGTTCTTCTTGGGACGGATGATACCGCACCCGATTATGGTCTGACAGGCGGAGTTGTTGTGCAATTATAGGAGAAATATTACAACTGTTGCAGCCTGGAGTACCCTTGTATTATTTGGAGTGAAGCCTGACCAATTGATTAATTATGGCACTGATCATGATTTCTTGTTGCTGTTCACGTGAAATATAAGCCTTGTTGTCACCAATCTGGTAGCCATACCATCCAAATTGGCGATGATTACCACCCACAACCCGCACCCAGTGGGTATCTTTCGGAAGCAATTTCGAAAACTGGTTTATCTCCCCTTCACTGGCCAGTCCGTCTTCGGTGCCATAAATCTTGGTCACATCTATACTTAAATTTGACAGATCAAGCTCTCTTGGATGTAAAGTACCTACTAATAGCATCCCCTTCAATGAATTAGGATATTTACTTGAAAATTGTGTAGCCAGTTTTCCACCTCTCGAATGACCTCCTACAATCCAATTTCGCTTCTTGGTGTCCTGATCAATGTACGACAATGTCCTTTCATAAAGTTCTCGTTGATGTGAGGACAAAGGTGCCATACGAAAAAGCAGTTTAACCAGAACTGATTTGAAGCCAGCCTCTGCAACAGATCGGGCCATTGGTGCATACGCCTCCGGGTCCACCAGTGCACCGGGATAGAATATTATAGCGGATCTCATGGTATCGGCAGCAGGTGTGAATATGAAAGCCCTTTCTGACTTAACGACTCTAACTTTGCTATTACTTTCCAATACGGATGGAGCTACTCCATGAGCTTGCAAATTATAAAATAGCCAGGTTGCAACTCCGAGCCAGAAGACACACAAGCCAGTACGAATAAAATTTCGCTTTTTTGATCCCATTAATGATTGGTTATAAACCTTCTACAGGAGGAGAATACCTATGCCAATGGCGAGGGAGCTAATTAAAAAAGCAATTACGGCAGATAATATTTTATTTGAATGCTTTGGAAACCGTTGTTGTATGAAATGTATATTATGGAGCATCATATTCAATATTTTGTGGAAGGAATTGAGAGAGTGCACGTGATTTTCAGGCAAAAGGTTACAAAGATACTGGATATAACATAACAGGAGAAGCGCTCATATTCCGGGTAGAAGTTATTATCTTGTTGATATATCTCAGGTTCCACTATTTTTAATAAGTCTTTTATTGACTTCCTTTTTGTACGTACGGCTTATTGGTAATCGCCTCTCATTAACTTCCAATTCTGTTTTCGAAAAGGAATCAATCTTTTGGCTGTTTACGATAAACGAGCGGTGTATACGTAAAAAATTTTCCGGCAGTTCTTTAAAGATATGACTGATGCGCTCCCGGGTGATAACCGTATTATTGGAGCTGGTGGCGATTTTCACATAATCGCTCATACTTTCGATATAGAGGATATCCTCAAACAGGATTTTTGCTTTTTGCCGATCGGCCCGTACTGTCAGATAACCTTTGAGGAATTTGTTTTTCTCGGCTTTCAACGTTTTCGATTTATTCTGTATGCTAAACGATCGATTTATCAGCAACAGAAATGCTTTTAGAAATACGATGAAATAGAGAATGATAGCCAGTATAAAAATATTGGTCACAATCGGACTCAAATCCGAGTAGTTAAGGTCGGCCAGCAAGACAAAGGAACCTGTAATCACCCACATCTCCAGGTAGGTTGAAACAATCAACAGGTACAGAAAATAGAGTGTAAACCTTGCATATCTTTTTTTGAGAAGAAAATGTGGTACCAAATAGTAGTTAAAGAAATAGGAAGTACCTACGACGACCGGCAAAAGCATAGCCACGAAGTAGAAAGAGAGAATAAAACTCTCAAAAACTTTACCGAAAACAGCGGTAAGCAGCAGAGTCACGGCGATCCAGAAAATTATATGTGTCCGTGTTTTGATCATGATCTGATGTTAAACAAAATGGTTTTCAAGCCCACAAGCCACTAATTTTCGACGAAATGCAGGTTTTAGCAAGGATTCAACATTGCCTGATAGCCCAATAAGCGTGTAGGTTTAAGGTACAAAATCAATCGTAATCCAACTTACTGCTATGACAGAACTATTTTATATGGGCGGACCACTATTTATGGGAATCCTCACCCTCCTACTACTGTGTATGCTTGCATTGGCAACGTACCGGGGTATACAGATAGCCCGAGATGATATTAAATACGAAAGCACGTTTCGTCACCAGTTAACACACATAAAAGCTGTGGGATTGTTTGCCTTGGTGTTTGGTATTTTCTCTCAGCTTTTAGGCCTGTACCAGGCTTTTTCGGCCATAGAGCGAGCCGGAGATATCTCTCCTGCATTGCTTATGGGCGGTCTAAAAGTATCAATGCTCTCCACGATATACGGGGTAATTATATTCCTTATTTCCTATTTAATATGGATGGCCCTGGATTATAAGATGTCGGGCAGGGCTGCAGCCGAGGAAAGTTAGACATTTTCTGTGATCTGCTCTAACCAAGTGGAAAGTACTCTTTCAGTAGAATTTTAATCAATTACTTCTTTTTAATTAAACAGGAATATTATGTTTGACTTTATCAATCAAATCGGTGTTTTCGGAATGCCGCTCATCATCATTGCTCTTATCATTCTGTTTCTTACTGTTAAGTACAGCATGAAGCTGTGGAGCAACAATACCAATAAAAATATCGACATAAACAGTATTCTTTACCTGGGCGTATTTGCTCTCTCTTTAGGCCTCTTTTCACACTACCTTGGCCTTTACCAGGCTACAGGCATTATGGCCCAACTGCGGCCAGAACAAATTGCCGCGGGTTATGGACAGTCGCTGCTCGCTCTTTTATATGGTTTTACTATCTTTTTTCTGTCTGCCATTTGCTGGTTTGGACTGCGTTTAAAAGTGCGTAGACTGAAGCTTCACCCGGCTGCTGAGTAAATAAACAGACCACAAATGAAATTAAAGTTAAACATACAACACATACTTATTTTAGGTGCTTTTGTTTTTGGTCTTATTGGGCAATATGGCTTTACACAAACAGCTACTAAAACCCTGCGTGTTTTATTTATCGGTAACAGTTATACCTACTATCACAGCATGCCACAACTGTTTAAAGCAATGGCTATAAACAGATTTTCTGATGACCAATTTGAGGTTAAATTTATAGGTGGTGGAGGCGTAACCCTGAAGCAGCACTGGGAAGAGAACCTGGCGTTACAAGCGACTAAAACCGGAAGATGGGATTATGTTGTTTTACAGGAACAAAGTATGCTGGGTTCTGCCGTTATAGAAGACGGAAGAAGCTACGTCGGTCGTCCTGATCAATTCTTTAAGTACGCCCGGATGTTTGTGAAAGCGATCAAACAGCAAGGAGCAGAACCTGTTTTTTATATGACCTGGTCCCGGAAAAATAGCAGAGACCAACAAAAATATTTGACGTATGCGTATATGACTATCGCAAAAGAATTAAATAGTAAGATAGCCCCGGTCGGGTTGGTTTGGGATAAGGTAAAAGGAAACAGTGACGTAAACCTGTATGAGAAAGATGGATCACATCCTTCAGTGTCGGGCTCTTACCTCGCCGCAACTACGCTCTTTGCTACAATCTTTGATACCGCTCCAACAGGTGTCCCCGGATATTTGGAAGGGTATGAAATACTACGCGGCGGAAAGGTGGCAAAGGAAAAAAGCACTCTATGTAACCTGCCTCGTACCACAGTTAAAATGATACAGGATTCCGTTGTTGTTGTTTTTAAAAAAGCACAAGAAAATGGAGGGTATCTTGAGATTGAAAAAGCTGTAAGTGATAAAGAACCTTCGCGGTTTTCAGTTATTTTCATGTATGTACGTAATGCCCGGAGCCAAGCTGTTATTTTTATTATCATAATCGTTATTCTTCTCATCACTAAAGTGAGTAAAAAAGAAGATAGTTAAAAACGGGCTGAGGGGTTGGTTCACCTGTTGATCTGGCTGATTGTGCTGGCCCTTTCTCAAATCCAAACAGAATCATTGCCCTTCCAGTATCGCTATTCGGACATCAGAGATAAGTTCCAGGTTATAGACATGATGCTGTCCTTCTACCTTATTGGTAAAATCTTCAAAATCATCCAGCGTCTCCTGCCAGTTTTCAACCAGCTCGGTGGCTTCCTCTGAGCCGGCTGGTACACCATTGGTATTGATTTCTTCACGGATGAAAAGCGTCATCATGCGGAAGCTGTTCTCCGTCATCAGCCGGTATATTTCTTTTGCTGTGGGATTATCCGGTTCCTCCCGAAAGGCACGGTTGCTAAAGTTTTCGTAATTGGCGTTTAGCGGTTTGGTTGTATCACCGTGCACTTCAGTATCAAAATTTTCAACGATTAGCTTTCGTGTGATGGCAAACGCATTATGGATGGGATATCCATCGTCGATATGCATGTGGAGGGTGAAGTACCGTGCCTGTGTCGTTGCATCACCACCCCCGGAATGTTGCAATCCCTGGTCAAATAACCAACCGGCGTAGAACCAGGGTACCCGAATATCATTCATCTGCTTTTTTATAGTACCGGAGGGTTTGGAACGCAACAACACGTCCGGGGGCATTTCAAAATCGTCCTGATCGTCGGGACCGTTCCTGAGACCGTGAGCAATAAGACCGATATCCCAGATGGGATTGTCCAGATCTTCATCGCGTGCAGGGAACCAGGCCAGTGTAGGCCGTCCGGGAAATTCATCCTGATTCATTAATTCCTTTCTGAACATGTGCTGGGCCATTAATACGGAGCGGTATTTCTTATGAAAGAACCGTTCGCTGCTTCCGTCAAATATCGCTCTTGTCATCCGGTTTTCATTTTCAAACATCTCCCAGAAATTTTCATCAGTAGGATTTTCAAGGTAGGCATCGTGCAACGTATACCAGTCATCGGAACGGCCTTCACGGGGAATACGCGGTAGGTCGGGCAGCCAGTCAGCCATGGTAGCGTGCTCTACTCCATGGTGGGGATCTTCGGACCAGCGGTTAAACGGGATCCCGATCTTTAATGTCCGGGGATTAAGATCCAGCCATTCTTGTCGGTGTTGCCTCGCGTCTTCCAGTGAAAGCACCGTATCCGTAGCAAATGCAAATTCCATATTCCTGAGCTGCTGTCCAAACGCCAAATCCCGGTCGGCGGCTGTATTACCGGCCAATACCTCTCCGCCAGGCTGCAGGGGACGGAACTCCATCGGGTCTCTGGGTTCAATATCATATTTGATACGCTGGGCCTCTACCAACTTCTTAATTTTTTCAAAGTCGGAATCTGATAACTGAGAAGAAAATTGGCTTACATGTGGTTCTGCCCTGCGTTTTAGCGTCTTCACGTTAAAGTCAAAGTAGGCAAGATCGATGGCATCGGGAGCATGGCAGTTGGCACAGGCTGCACCATCCTGAATAGCCCCAGGCTTGCGCCAGGCTTCGAGCCCCTCGGCAATTACCTGGTCAAGTTCTTGTTCAGACAAATCAGAAGAGAGAGGAGAATCCTTACATCCCCACATAAAAAGTAAAATAAGCAAACAGATGCTGCTATAAACAGGTAGCTTCATGATGAAATCCCTCAAAACTTGAATAAATGATTAAAACTATAGTCTATCCCGAAAATTAAAGTAGCTAGTAGTACTATTCTCAGAGTAGGTTAAAACCAAAAATGGAAAGAAATGTTTCCATAAAATTGCATTTCAATAAAGAATGAATGCCATTTCCCCTGCCTATATAT
>JBEPXS010000102.1:0-9929 GCA_041641755.1 Balneolaceae bacterium | reverse complement strand
GTTTAGGTATTTTTTAAAAATACTGCCGGGATTTTAAATCTGTAAAAATCAATAGATCCTGGGATGAGATTGAAATTTGGTTGATTGTGCATCGAAAGTAGAAATTGATGGAATTACTTTTGGATTTACTGATAGACATTTTCCTGCTCAGACACTCGTGAAGCCGGAAATAAATACACCTTATATCTGAGTATCCCATTTTTCGATTAGTAAAAACCCTTCAAATAAAAATCCGATTTGGCGCGAATGTGCTATTTGTTTGTGTGGAATTGGTCTAAAATTAATTAATGAAAAATTTAATCACGATAGAAATAAAATAGTTCAAAAAAACACTTGCATGTTAGTCACGATTTATGCAAAATTTAATAAGTGTAAAAAATACACTTAGGGGATAAGCGATAGAATAGATCATTTCAACGCGATTACATAGAAGGGGAACCCTTTTTCACTTCTCTCGCGAAGGGATGATAAATTAAAAATTATTAGTGAGGGGTATTTATGGATAATTTTCTACACAAGAAGGTTAAACTGTTTCTTCTCACAGTACCGATGCTGTTTTTTCTGGCGTTTTCCGCCTCAGGACAACAAGTTTCTGGTACTGTGGTAGATGGAGAAACCTCGGAAACGTTACCCGGGGTTAACATTTTAGTAAAGGGTACAGCTACAGGTACCTCTACAAATGCCGAAGGTGCTTATCAGGTAAATGTTACTTCCATGTCCGATACGCTCATTTTCTCTTTTGTCGGATATGAGACCAGGGAAGTACCGATTAATGGCAGAAACCAGATTGACGTACAATTGATGCCTCAGGCACTTTCTGGTGAAGAACTGGTTGTTGTTGGCTATGGAACCCAACGAAAAGTGGACTTGACCGGATCAGTTTCAATTGCTGATGCGGATGAATTGAAGAAATCGTCTCAGACTTCAATTGCCGGTGCTCTGCAGGGGCAAGCAGCAGGCGTCTCCGTTCAGTCTAGTGGGGCACCTGGTGAAACACCGGAAGTTCGTATTCGAGGTGTTGGGTCATTTGGAAGCAACGAACCGCTCTACATTGTAGACGGTGTTCCGGTAGAGAACATCAAAGACTTCAATGCCGAAGATATTGAATCGATCCAGGTCCTCAAGGATGCGGCTTCTGCAGCTGTATATGGAACCCGGGCTGCAAACGGCGTTGTTATTATCTCAACAAAAGATGGCCGCTCCGGAGATGTTCAGATTGATTATAACGGATCCGTGGGGGTATCAAATATCTATCAACGTCTGGATGTGATGGAACGAGAAGATTTTCAAATGCTTCAGAATGAATCTCTCAACAACCGTAACATTCCTCTGGCACCTGGAAACGATCCCAATTCACCACAATTTATCGATGATATAAATACTGACTGGCAGGATGCTGCATTAGAGCCAGGTTTTATGACCGAGCATAACCTGACAATTTCGGGTGGTAATGAAACAAGTACCTATAGCATTTCAGGTGGCCTGCAAAACCAGGAAGGCCATATGGTAGGTCATGCTCCCGCTTATGACCGGTATAATGCCCGAATCAAATCCAATCATCAGTTTGGGAAATTAACCGTTGGAGAGAATCTCTTCCTTACTCATTCCAAACAGTGGTGGCAGGAGTCTCGTCATGAGGTTTCACTCATTAACAACATGCTTAAATCACCCCCGATTATCCCCGTTCGGGATGAAGATCGACTGGGAGGCTATGGTGGTGCCGATGCAAACATTGAGAAAGCTATTACACTTAATGTGATCGGTACTAATAAAATGTTGGAACATCCGGTTGAGACTAATCGAATACTGGCCAACTTATGGGGTGAATATGAGATTATCGATGGCCTGGTATTCCGCACCAATTTAAGTTATGACAGCCGTACTACCCTGGACCGGTTTTTTATTCCCACCTACGATATGGGCTTTTTCTTTACGGAGCAAGTAGGTATGCTGGACGAAACCCGGGGTGAGCTAACCCAGACACTTATTGAAAACACGTTAACTTACCAGACCACTATCGGCCGCCACGATTTCAATTTATTGGCGGGATACACCGAAGAACGTGGATATTACGATCAGGTTCATGGTCATGCGGAGGGATACAGTCGCCCGTTTTTCAAGACCATCGATGCTGGTAATACCGGTAAAACAACGACCGGATTCCAAACATTGAATACACTCAGATCTTTCCTTGGTCGCGTCCAATATAACTTCGACGATCGTTATCTGATGACAGCTACCGTACGCCGGGATGGTTCTTCCAGATTTGGTGACGGTAACCGGTATGGTGTTTTCCCTTCTGCTTCTGTGGGATGGAGAATAAGTAATGAGTCGTTTTTTAATGTTTCGTGGATAGACGATCTGAAACTTCGTGCCAGCTATGGTGAACTGGGTCGTCAGAATATTGGTAACTTTGCTACTGCAGCATTTATCAACACGTTTGCCAACTATAATTTTAACGATCAGGTAGCCGATGGTGCTATCCAGGTTGAACTGGCGAACGAGAATATCAAATGGGAGACCAGTGTTACCAGAGGCATAGGGCTTGATGCAACTCTTTTTGAAAACAGGCTCGACGTTACCGTTGATTACTACAACAACGAGTCGTCAGATATTCTGCTTGGTGTACCTATCCCAGGGTCACTGGGAGCGTCGAATAACCCCACTGTTAATGCAGCTTCAATTTCCAACAAGGGTTGGGAATTTGATGTGAGCTATCGCAACAATATGGGTGATTTGAACTACACTATCAGTGGTAATCTGGGTACGGTTAATAACGAAGTACTCTCTCTCGGAAATGGAGAACCTATTTTCGGAGCAGCCAGCCTTACAGAGGTAGGCAGTGAAGTCGGTGAACTATACGGATATGTCGCCGACGGTATTTTCCAAAACTGGGATGAGGTGTATTCCCATGCCCAGCAAAACCAGGATGACTTGGAGCGCCGTAACGATGTTGCTGCTGCAAACTTTACGGCACCTGGCGACATTCGTTTTAAGGATCTGAATGGTGACGGAATTATCAATGCCGATGGAGACCGCAGGCACCTGGGGAGTGCAATTCCGGACTTTACCTACGGATTTAATTTGAGTCTCAACTATCAGGGTTGGGATTTGAGTGCTTTCTTCCAGGGGAATTACGGAAATAAGATCTATAATCAGCAACGTGTCGTTATGGAGAATATGGCTGATTATAATAATCGTACCCAACGGATGATTAACCGCTGGACGTCGGATAACCAACATAATAATATTGAGTTACCGAGAGCAATCTTTGAGGATCCCAATAATAATAACAGGGCTTCCCAAAGATATGTAGAGGATGGTTCCTTTATGCGACTCCAGAACCTGACAGTTGGTTACTCGCTGCCTTCGGACCTTTTAAGCAGGGTGGGAGTATCCAGTCTCAGAATTTTTGCCCAGGGTCAAAATCTCTTTACGCTAACAGGATATAGTGGATTAGATCCAATGCTGGGTGATGATGGAGACGAGGTGGACAACGACGGATTGTTTAGTCGTGGTTTCGATGCCGGCGGATGGCCTCATCCGAGAATTTTCCAGGCAGGTATTGAACTGAGCCTCTAATTCATAAATGACAACGATTTTAAATGATAGGAAACTCGTTATGAGATATTCTAAACTAGTATTAGTCACGATATTTTGTATGGTATTGGGTTCGGGATGTGATCAGGATTTACTTGACGTGTCGAATCCCAATGCAGCAACGACAGAAACATTCTGGAAAAGCCAGGATGATGCGGTAAAAGGTACAAATTCGGCCTATGAGCCATTAACATATGATGGTATGTACACTCGTTTTGTGCACGTTGCACAAGATCTGCGCGGTGAAGACGGCCGGGGCGACAGTCCCTGGGGAGCCATCGCCGATATGGGTACGTTTAACCAAACCAGTACGTCTGGTGGTATACCGATTATGTGGGACCAGATGTATCAAGGTATTTTCCGAGCAAATCAGGTAATTACGGAAGTCCCCAATATTGAGATGGATTCAGATCTGCAAAGTCGTTTAATAGGGGAAGCAAAATTCCTGCGAGCCCATTACTATTTCAAACTGGTGAAGCTGTTCAGAAATGTTCCGCTTATTCTGGAGCCGATCTCTGATCCTGACAATTATTTTCAGCCTCAGGCAGATCCGCAAACAGTTTGGGATCAGATTATTCAGGATTTAACGGATGCACAAGCAGCACTTCCAGAAACATATAGTGAGGATATAGGACGAGCTACGTGGGGAGCAGCCACAGCATATCTTGGGAAAGCTTATCTTTTTACTCAGCAGTTTGATGCGGCTGACACCGAGTTTAAAAAGATCATTGACTCCGGCCTCTATGAGCTGGTACCCGATCCGCGCTGGAATGGTGATCTGGCCCATGAGAACAACGCTGAATCAATTTTTGAGATCCAGTTCTCTACCCAAGCGGGGGGTACCGAAATCGGCTGGGGCGGAACACCTTCTCCAACATGGGGAGAACGCCAGGCTCGTTCCATTACTTTTGCCCCGGTTGGTTATGGCTGGGCAGATACAACCCCTACGCAGTATTTGTATGATGCCTTTCAAAGTGAACAGACCGTTGGCGGTAATGACGATCCCCGCCAGCATGCCACTATGTTCTATAATACTCCGGAGATGACGGTTTATGGTGATGACTTCCAGACTGTATATGAATCACAAATAGATGCTGGGAATAATCCGATATTCTGGCGAAAATACCAGAGGGATACCCCGGGTCCCGAGACCGATCAGGGTAGTGGGCTCAATTTCAGAGTTATGCGCTATGCTGATGTACTGTTAATGTACGCTGAAACGCGTAATGAGCTGGGTGACCAGGCCACAGCCGCACAATATATCCAAATGGTAAGAGATCGTGCGAATATGCCCGATAGGGAAACTGAATTTGCCGGATATACACAAGAGCAAATGCGGGATCAAATTGCCCACGAACGGCTCCTCGAATTTGCCGGCGAAGGTAAACGCTTCGACGATATCGTTCGCTGGGGCTGGCTCGATGATCCGGATAAGCTGGAGATGCTCCGCCAGCGAGATCCCGAATTTGACGGGTACAGCGATGGCCGTGAGTGGCTGCCGATACCTCAGGGCGAGCTGGATGCGAATCCGAATGTCCAACAAAATCCGGGTTATGGCGGTACCGGTGGGTAAGATAGAATCTTATCAATCGGCCGCTGAAGTGATACCTTGTTTGATCTGATTTAACAATAGAGGGCTGTCAGTCTAATAGGTTCCGGCAGCTCTCTATATTAATAATTACTCTAAACATTTTCGTCTTATGCGAGTTTACAGGTTCTTTTCTAAAATGCTTTTTTTACTGCTGGCAATATTTTTTGTCATAAATGCACAATCGGTTGAAGCACAAAATGCACGTATAAAAATAGATATAGAACGGACGATTGGTGAAGTTGATTCCCTTATCTACGGAAACTTCCTGGAACATCTGGGTCGGGCCGTATATGGCGGAGCCTATGATCCCAACTCTCCACACGCCAATGAAAAGGGATTTAGAACAGATGTAATTCAGGCGTCCAAAGATCTTAATGTAACCCTGTTGCGTTATCCGGGAGGTAACTTTGTATCAAATTACCACTGGCAGGATGGCGTAGGTCCGGTGGAAGATCGCCCGAATCGTATGGAGTTAGCCTGGCATCGGCTTGAAACCAACCACTTTGGTACTAACGAGTTTATGCAGTTTACCAGGGCCATCGGCGCAAAACCATACTTCGCTGTTAATATGGGAACCGGTACAATCGAAGAAGCCCAACGCTGGGTCGAATATACCAATGTGGAATCAGGCCCTTATTATGCTCAACTTCGAAAAAAGCATGGATTCGAAGATCCCTGGAATATAAAATACTGGAGCCTGGGTAACGAAATGGACGGATTCTGGCAAATCGGACATCTGAATGCTGAGGACTATAGCAAGAAAGCCCGCGAAACGGCTAAGGTGATGCGCCTGACTGATCCCAGCATCAAGTTGGTTGCAGCCGGGTCTTCGAACTTTCGGCCGGGAGCAGATCCGATGCACTGGAACCGTATAGTTCTGGATGAGCTGAAAAATGTGGTTGACTATATTGCGATACATATGTACGTGGGGAATCCTGATGATAATTACTACAACTTTCTTTCAACTCCACTGGTACTTGAAGAGCGGACGCAACTGGTTCGGGGTCTGATTAATGAAATGATGGCTAAAGCCGATCGTGGCGATAGGGATCCGATATATATTGCCTGGGATGAATGGAACATATGGTACCGGGCACGTGTCGGTGACTCGATGACCGGTGAACGTGCACTTGAGGAGCATTACAACCTTGAAGATGCCCTCGTTGTTACCGGGTTCCTGAACTCTTTCGTTCGCAATGCCGATATCGTAAAAATTGCCAATATGGCTCAGTTGGTCAATGTGATTGCACCAATCTTTACCAACAAGAACGATCTGTTTAAGCAGACGATTTACTATCCGCTTCAGTTGTTTTCGGAGCACACCTATGGTACTTCTCTTGACGTTTTTGTTGATAGTGAAACCTATGATACCGATCGATTTTATGTAGGATTGGGAGAATCCCAAACCCAGCAGAATGATGTACCTTATCTTGATGTTTCAGCCACCTATAAGGATAATGGAGAGGTCATTATCAACGTAATGAATCGCCATAAAGATAAAGCCATTATCACAGATCTTATTTCACAAAAGGGGGAGTTCAGCGGCCCATTTGAAGTGTATGAAGTTAATGGACCCAATGTAAAAGCACAGAATGATTTTGACGAAACAAATGTGAAAACAGAGAAAAAATCAGATCTCAGTGTAGACGGGGAGGAATTTACTTATTCATTCCCTGCTCATTCATACACAATGCTTAAAGGTAAAATTGTAACTGAGTAATTGATTTAAGAATTATCCCCTACGCCACCATTGTACCGGCCTTAAGTCTTAATTGACAACAGGCCGGTACCCGGTGGTTATTTTGGTTAAAGTCAACGAGGGCAGCCAAAGTTTAATCGGTTGGCTGGTAAAAAATTATAATACAATAAGCTGAAAAAATGTATGTGGAGAGATTGACATTCGTCCTTCTCATTATCTGTGCAATAGGTTTGGTAACCGGTTGCGATAAAGGAACGATGACGAGTGCAAATAACGATGACGATGATGATCAGAACAATGATCGGGATCCAGTTGTAGAATCGTTTGATGGTCCCACCTATCCTGATGATTACACGCCTTTGTCTGACTGGCAAAATCGTTCCGAATGGAACCTGGCGAATGTCCACGATCCAACGGTGATAAAAGACGGAGCGTATTTTTATATGTACCAGACGGATGCCTCTTATGGGAACGTACATGAAGGGCACGGGCACTATCCCTATCGACGCTCAGAAGATTTAGTACATTGGGAATATCAGGGAGCAGCGTTTTCCAGTGTACCCTCTTGGGTTAAAGATTCCCTGAATAATATAAGGGCAGAGATGGATCCGCCGCTCGATCCTATTAAAAATCCGAATTATGGCTTTTGGGCCCCTCATATTACCAAGGTTAATGATACCTACCGTTTGTATTACAGCGTGGTCGTTACGAATCCCATTGTAGGGTCCAATACGGATTCCTCGTGGACCGAACGGGCATTTATCGGTCTGGCCGAAACTACAGATCTTTCTTCCAATAACTGGGAAGATAAAGGTATGGTGATTCACTCGGTTGCTGACGGAAAAGAAACCTATTACCGTGATGGAGGCAATGACTGGAGTGGTTATTTCAAATTTAATGCGATCGATCCCTCTTATGTGGTAACACCGCAAGGCGAGCACTGGCTGTTTTATGGATCATGGCATTCAGGCCTGTCAGCCGTTCAACTCGATCCGCAGACCGGTAAACCCTTTGAACTGAAGGATCTGGAAGATTACGGAGTCAGGATCGCCGGCCGTGGAAATGTGAACGGTAATCGGTGGCAGGCTTTGGAGGCCCCGGAAATTATATATAATGAAGATACCGGATATTACTATCTGTTCTTGGCATATGATGAGCTCTCTGTGGCCTACAATACCCGGGTAGCTCGTTCCCAGAATATTACCGGCCCCTATTACGGTATTGACGGAGGTAATGTAACCGAAGGTGACGAAGCATGGCCGCTGGTAACCCATCCATACAAGTTTAATGATCATTACGGGTGGGTTGGCATTTCACACTGCTCGATCTTCCAGGACCCCGAAACCGGGAAATGGTTTTATTCCTCCCAGGGCCGGCTGCCTAGGAATGTACAAGGTATTAATGCGTCCAATGCAGTAATGATGGGCCACGTGCGTGAGATCTACTGGACGGAAGATGGATGGCCGGTTGTAGCCCCTGAACGCTATGCCGGGGTTCCAGACGTACAGATCACCAAAGAAGATATTGTAGGAGAGTGGGAAGAAGTTACCCTCGAATACCAGTACCAGACAATGCAAACCTCCTACAAGATATATTTCAATGCGAATAACTCCCTGGGTGGAGAACTGGAGGGAACCTGGTCGTTTGATGAGGAATCGAACATTCTTACGATTAACAATGATATTAAGCTTATTGTTGATACAGCATGGGATTGGGAAACATCTCCCAGAATCACCACGTTAACCTATGCTGGACTCACACAAACCGGTCGCTCTGTTTGGGGTAAAAAGATTAATTGATAAGATACGCTCCAGATATTTTACAGTTGATTTTCTGTGAGAACGAGCATGCTTGAATATCTACTGAAGAGGGAGTTCTGAACAATTTATTATCATCTTAACACGCTTTTGGGATGCCTATCGTCCTGCAAAATCCCGGAACAGCAGTTAAAATCGTGGTACTCAGTGAATGCAAGGATAATGAGGTAATTATAGTGCCAAAAAAGTCAATGTAAATTCCTTGCAGGTGTTACGATGCTCCTGATGCTTGTCTGCATGGCTTCTTCTGATTCCTCAACGGAACCTAACAATGGAGATAGTTCTAAATCCCACGTTCTTACACTCAGACTGCATTAGAACCCCTTTATCTTGGTTAGTTCTCTCTCATGTTCTAGGAATTTATTCACTCCATGTGCATATTATTGTTGTGTTATCTACAGACGAATATTCCCTGAAATTATTTTCGGGGACTCAAAGAGAGCATTAATCCCTTATTTACCCTGGTCACTTGAGTGTGACCAGGGTTTTTTAATAAACTTCCTACCTACCATTCTTCATAATTTTATCACATATTTATTATAGATATGTATTATCAGGAAGGTGACTGATAAACATTGAATAAGTAAGGCTCGAGTTAAGCCATTAAGGAAAGGAGCTTTGAAATGGGTAGAAAAATAACGCAGATTGTAGAAGAACAGATTAACACGTGGAGGCATCAAAATCCTCCGGATTATCAATCCAAAAGCAGGAAGGAAAGTAAACCGATTATTACGGTATCCAGAGAGTTTGGTGCTCGAGGAGCAGCTTTGGGTAGATTAATGGGAGAAAAGATGGGGTTCAAAGTGTGGGATAAAGAACTCCTGCTTGCTATCGCTGATGAATTAGGTAGCAGCGAAAAAATGCTTGAAACAGTTGATGAGCGACTTAGGAAACCGGTGGAAGATGCTGTTGCTGGCTACCTCAAAAATATAAATACTAATGTAAATTACCTGCTGTCACTCATTCGAGTTGTTAAAACAATTGAGACGTATGGTGACTGTATAATCGTGGGGAGAGGTGCCAACTATATCTGTCAAAAAGAGTCTTCATTTCATATTCGTATCGTTTGTCCCCTGCAAAAAAGAGTGGTAGAGTACGCAAACAGAGAAGATATCAGCAAAGATGAAGCTCTGAGCACGATCCAGAAGAAAGATACCGAGCGGGCTGATTTTATCAAATACAATTTTAACAAAGATATAGACAATGCTTCGGACTATGACCT
>JBEPXS010000101.1:0-9987 GCA_041641755.1 Balneolaceae bacterium | reverse complement strand
GGCCCCTGCTTGCCTGAGATCTTCAGCTTGTTCTTCTTTCCGTATGATTCCCCGGATCTCATGCCCCTTTCCCTTTAATATGGGATGCAGTAACATGGCTATACTACCGTGTCCACCAACAATTGTAATTTTCATAAGTGTCAATCTTTTTGCCTGTTTTAATTGGTGCATTTAAACACACTTATCAAATCCTGCATTCACCAAAACTTAAAGATGAACAAATCGAACGGTTTGTGTATCACAGCTCTTCGGCTCCGGGTTTAAATTTAATCAGCAATGCGGAACAGAGAGAACTGGTAAGCACGAGACCTGCCGATACATACATGACTGACCTGAAGCTATCCAAAAAGGATCGACGTACGCTTTTTTTTAATACTTTTTGCAGTTCAGGAGATGCTTGCTTTGGTACTTCTGCGGTAGCCAGATTAGTCTTCTCCTGTATCATCTGCTGTTGAATATGTTCAGGAACATTATTTTGCTGCATCCACTCCAATAGTTCATTACCAAACAGGTTAATTGCCAGGGCACCAAGCAGGGCCACCGACAGCATCCCCGAAAGCCGGGAAATCGCTTTATTCACCCCAGAAGCTGTACCTGCCACCGACTTTTCGACTGAACTCATCACGGTTGTATTAAGAGGGGCAAAACTAACTGCGACACCCAGTCCCATAAAACTTATTCCAGGAAAAAAACTGGCCCAGTAAGATTGCCCGTCTCCGTACATCCCCAGTAGTATAAATCCAACGCTGGTCAGTGCAGGTCCTACAATCAACAGGGGCTTGGCACCGAAACGGACAATCATCCCTCCCGACCATCGAGACAGCCCCCCAACCAGTAATGGAAATGGAATAAAGGCTGCACCTGCTGCCGTCGCTGAATATCCCTGAACATGTATAAGGTTAAATGGCAGGAGGAAGAACACCCCTGCCAGAGAAAAGTAGAGAAACATCGTTACAAGATTAGCCCCGGAAAAAGTTTTGGAACGGAATATGGTAAGAGGAACCATAGGATTATCAACCCGTTTTTCGGTGTAGATAAAACCTCCCATCACCAAAATACCAGCAATAGTGATCAATGCCACCCGGGGATGGGCCACACCGAGCTCCGAACCCTGAATAAGTCCATAACACATCAAGCCCAGGCCTATTGTTGCCAGCAATGCACCTAACCAGTCCGGCGATCCATCCTGAGCGGAAGCCTTGCTTTCCGGTACCTTCCAAAACAGGATAGTCAGTACGGCAACAGCCATCGGTATGCTTATAAAAAAGATAAACCGCCAGGAGAGATAATCCACCAATAGTCCCCCCAACAAAGGTCCAAGTGCCGTTGCCAAAGCCGTGGCACCCGACCATGTGCCGATTGCCTTTCCACGTTGCTCCTGCTCATACACCTCTGTAATGATAGCCAGGCTTCCCGGAACCATAAAAGCCCCGCCTATGGCCTGTCCCGCCCGTCCCAGAATAAGTTGCTCTACGGTAGGAGCCACACCACACCATATGGTAGATATCAAGAACAAAAATACACCCAGTCCAAAAATCCGTTTCCTGCCGTAGTAGTCTCCGGCCGATCCACCTGTCAGTATGAGCGACCCAAGGATGAACGTATAGATGCTTATGACCCACTGCATATCAACAACGGTTGCATCTAATCCCGTTTGGATAGCCGGCAGGGCAACATTAACCACCGAACCGTTGATAAACGCCATGCTCGATCCGATGACGGTAGCAGCTAGGATCCATTTTTTTTGTGTTGATGTTATCTGACTCATCCTCTGTTTCTATTCAAAATAGTTGGTCATACACAAGGTTTGGCTGCGATGCTTAATAACTTGATTTCATCCCCGAAGTGCAACTTACATAACCAGCTTTGAGAAGTATCTTTTACAATTCATATCCAATATTGGGCACCCCAATATTGGATATACTTGCCAGATATTATATTTTATTGTAAATCTGTAACTTGTAGCGCCGATTATCTGCCAACAACTACTGATCCGGCTGTAACAATATTTCAGTTAATCAATTATTCACAAATCCTTTCAAGCAGTATAAGTATACAATGAGCAAAATAATCAGCGGTATTCAGCAGATTGGTATCGGTACCCCGAATGAAGAAAAAGCTTTTGAGTGGTACCGGAAACATTTGGGGATTGATATTTGCCTATTTCAAGATGCTGCCGAAGCTTCTCTGATGACGGAGTATACCGGTGATGAAATCCATAAAAGATCTGCTACATTGGCCTTAAGCCTGCAAGGCGGTGGCGGGTTGGAAGTGTGGCAATATACAAGTCGCCCAACCGAACCTCCTTCGTTTAATATTAAAATCGGTGACCTGGGTATTTTTTGCCCCCGTATCAAATGCCGCAACCTCCCAGAAACGTTCGATTATCTTAAGTCCAATGGAGTAGATGTAGTCAACAGTATTGTAGAAAACCCTGTTGGAGATCCATCGTTTTTTATAAAGGATCCTCATGGACTGATTTTTCAAATGGTTCACGGAAATTCCTGGTTCTCCAGCGGAAAACATACCTCCGGAGGTATTGCGGGATGTGTAATCGGAGTTTCAGATATCGATCGCTCTCTTGAGCTCTACCGAGACATCCTGGAGTATGACACTGTAGTATATGACGAAGAGGGCGTTTTTGATGATTTAAAAGCCCTGGACGGGGGTACTCAAAAAATGAGGCGTGTACTTTTAAGCCATAGCCAACCCCGAAAAGGACCGTTCAGCCAGCTGCTGGGACCTAGCAAAATTGAACTGATCCAGAGCTATGAACGTGAACCCAGAAAAATATTCCGAGACCGTTATTGGGGTGATTTGGGCTTTATTCATCTCTGTTTTGATGTAAAAGGGATGGATCAGCTAAAAGAAGAATGTAATAAAAAAGGGTTTAATTTTACTGTAGACAGCAAGAACTCGTTCGATATGGGGGAGGCGGCCGGGCGGTTCAGCTATATTGAAGATCCCGACGGAACGCTTATCGAATTTGTTGAGACCCATAAAATTCCAATTTGGGAAAAGTTCGGTTGGTATCTGAACCTAAAAAATAAACCGCCGGAAAAGCCTCTCCCCAAATGGATGCTTCAGTTCCTACGGTTAAGCCGGGTCAAATGATTTCTACTCTTCAGGAATTTGAATATCAAGGTCAGTAAATATTCCCCTGACCTTCGTCAACAACGTTTCTTTTTCTTTTCGGGATAACAACTTGAGCCGCACTTGCTGCGACCAATCTTTAAAACGCTCCCAACTGTTCAATCCGATTATTCCACTAATGGGCAGGCTGACTAAATAAAGGAGAACCCATATCCAACTGTAAGTGAAAAAATATACAAACAAAGACTGCAGCAGGTAGATCAGGGGAAATAGCAACAATCCGGTAACCATGCGCGCCGAGCTGATAAATTGTTTGTCTTTCACATAGTCACCGACTTTTTGAGACAAAAACCAGGGAATACCGTTGTTGATCCAGCCATAAATAATCACCGGAAGCAGCAGCAAAGATATCACCCCTTCTGCCAGCAATCCCAATACAGAACGGTTGTCAACCAGTGTTTTGGCCCAATCAAGATTGTAGCTGTTCAATTGAGAGTCCTGGTGTTCAACTTTCTGTTTCAGTTTTCCCATAAAGCCGGTGGTTGTCTCGGATTTTTCAGACATTGCGGAGACAATATCCCGGTTAAATTGAAGCTCACGCTCTGTGTACTTCGGCGTATTTGCAAACTCAGGATGTACATTTACAGCCATCCTCATACACTGTTCGGCAAGATGGTAGTGCTTATCCGACTTTATATTTATGGCTACCTTCTCTACTCCATCTTTTACAGCCTGGGTAAGCCTGGTTATTCCGGAAGCCGGATGCCCCCTGTAAACTTCCGCAAAATCGCTTACCGGAACTGGTGTCCCGAATCGGATGTGAATACCCTCTCTTGATTCGGTATTATTCCGGTAATTGATACCTACGGGAACGACCTCAATCCCCAAGTCGAAATCATGTGCCTGTTCAGCCCCCAGGGCAATGCGTGCCAATCCTTTTTTAAAACGACGAACCTTTTTTTGGGGGATACAATTACCCTCGGGATGAATAAGCAGATTCCTTTTCTTTGCCAACATTTCATGGCAGTGAGCAAAAACAGATTCATTTTCCTGCTTCAAATTTACATTGTCTCTCGGACGATAGACCGGCATCATGTGGAAAACAGTCAGCATCCAGTCCAGAGCCGCGTTATTGCCAAACGCATCGGCCCGGATCAGGGGATAAATGAACCTGTCATTGGTATACTTGGTCGGTAGGATCAGGCACAGCGCATCGGAAAAGGCACTCTGATGTGTAGGTGCAAAAATAAGAGGCTTATCCCAGTTCAGGTGCTCTGTACCTGAATAGGTTACCGACTTGTGATAAAAATTGAACCAAACCTTTACGACGGGCCGTACCCACCAGTGGGTAAAGGTCCAATCACGAATTACAAGATCCATCTGCTGAAATAAACTGCGGCAATTGTTTTTTGAGCTTTTGAGAAAATGAGTACTTTAAAGGCTGAAAACAAATTATTCAGAAAATAAGCTGCACAAGAATATGAGCCCCAATAATCATCCGATCAAAAACTTAACGGCTCAACTAAAAAAACATAATGCCTTTTCAAAAGACAACCTCGGAAAGATATCAACCTTTTTTGGCAAACTTATTCTCCAGGAGCCCTTCCGAATTTTGGAGGAAGTGAACCACAGCAAAGCCATCTCCAATCACGAGCTTCAAAAAGATCCGATCTTCATAATCGGGCATTGGAGAAGTGGCACCAGCTTTTTACAGTATCTTTTGGGCAAGGATCCCCAGTTCGGATATCTGACCAAGTTCCAGGCTGTATTCCCGGATGTATTTCTGCATTCGGAATCTTTTTTAAAAACACTGCTTAACCGAATACCGGAAACGATCAACCTGGTTCGGGACGCACAAAATATGTCAGTAAACCTGGAGCTGGACAGCCCCAGTGAAATCGAGATTGCCCTTACCACCATGATCTCTCAGACCAGCCTGCACTGGGGACATATCTTTCCACAAGACGCCTGGTACTATTTCAACAAATATCTTTTCCTGGAGACTGCCGATGAAAATGAAATACAGCAATGGAAACGTGATTACACTTACCTGATCAACAAGATATCTCTTAAAAACAACGGTAAACAGCTTCTCGTCAAAAGTCCGGGTAACAGTTGCCGGATGGAAAGACTACTGGAGATGTATCCCAATGCCCGGTTTATTTTCATTCATCGTAATCCCTATGATCTGTTCTATTCCAGCAAAAAGTTGTGGAATACCCTGCTGGATAATTTGGCTCTGCAAGATTTCAGTAAAAGGCAGATGGAAGAGACCATTATTGAGGTCTATGCTAAATTCATGTCTTCCTACCTGGAACAACGATCACAGGTACCGGATCAGCAACTGGTTGAGATACGGTTTGACCATTTTATTGATGAGCCAGTGGCTGTCCTGGACACCGTCTATCAAAAACTGGCTCTTCCCGGTTTCAAGCAAGCCAGGCCACATGTTCAAAAATTCTTAAGTAACAAAACCGAAGGAGAGTCGAGCAGCTACGAATATGAAAAGCATATTATTAATAAATTAAACACAAACTGGAAATTTGCATTTGAGGAATGGAATTATTCAATTATAAACAGCCGAAAAAAAGAAGTGGGGAGAATTTAAAATCGGGAACGAGAACCATTTTTTTTCCATTATATATAGCGAAAATATAAAGTGGCAAATAAAATTAAAGCTATGGAGACAGAGATTAAAAACGAAGGTCAAGGTACGATATTTGAGAACTCATTTTTGGAGCCGCTAACAAAAGCTCCTCATTATGTTTCAGGAACAGTATATGCATTAACGGTTATTGCACTGCTTATTATCGCCTATCAAGTACAAGTTGTTGATACTTTTTGGCTTGCAGCCGGCATTTTTACAAGTGGCGTTTTTTTCTGGACCTTTTTTGAATACTTTGCTCACCGTTATCTTTTCCATGTGGATGAATACTTCCCGGAATCTAAAATTGCTCAAAAAGTAGCCTATACCTTCCATGGTATTCATCATGAGTATCCCAGGGATACCGAACGGATCATAATGCCGCCGGTCCCGGGATTGATAATAGTTGGCATACTGTATTTCGTATTTATCACTGTCCTTGGAAATTATGCATACCTGTTTATGCCGGGATTCATGACGGGATACCTGCTATATACACGTATCCACTACAAAACACATACAAAGCCGGTTCCCTCGTATCTTAAAACCCAGTACAAGCACCACGCTTTACATCATTACAAGTATCCGGAAAAAGCATTCGGTATTTCGACTACCATTTGGGACCGCGTTTTCGGAACGATGCCACCGGAAGAAGAATAATCTTAGGATTCTTTTGGAGGACTCTGAAAACCGATTCAATCCTGAACAACAGCTCAATGTGTACGGATTTGCAGAGTTTTTATATTGTTACACGCTATTTTTCTCCTCAATCCATTTCGACATATATCGGGTGCTGGCTGCGGTATGGTGCATCAACATACTGCCAGTAAAATTTCTGTGCCTGTGATCTTCCAGATGTTCTGATAACTGTTTTAATCGGTTGTTTAACTCCGGTTCAAAATCCTTCTTCATAAAGCGGCCATTTATAATTTTAATTCCCCGTTTCTGTGCCTTTTCCCAGGCTGATCGGTTGGTATAGAGTTCAACCGCAGCAGAAGCAATAGCTTCCGGTTCTGTTTCTACAGCTCCTGCCCATTGTAGCTCTCCACTAATGCCTTCCGCCCCGATTCGCGTCGTAACACTCGGAGTACCGCACTGCATCGCTTCTACCAGTTTCCCTTTTAAACCGGCACCAAACCTCAAAGGCGACAGACACACCCGGGCGCGCCGCAGCAGCTCCTCTGCATCCTCTACCCTGCCCTCAATATGAAATCCCTGCTCCGGATGATCCAGTGAAGTTATTCTCGGCGAAGGATACGCCCCGTATATATGAAGCTCCGCATTCGGCTGCATGTTGCGGATCAACGGCCAGACCTTTTCTTTTAAAAAATGTACAGAGTCTGCATTGGGCGGGTGACGAAAATTGCCGATTGTGACAAATTGTTGCCGATCTTCATAGGAAGGCCAGTGCTCAATATTTTCGTTGCCAATCGGTTCCAACAAAAAAGGAAGATAGTGCAGAAGAAAATCATCTACCTTGAACAAGTTTTTTAACAGGTCCATCTCATATTCAGAAATCATAAGGGTCAGATCACAGCGATAAATACTGGCAACTTCCCGCTTGGCCACGTCATCAGTTAACAATGCCTGGTGGTCATACTTTCTTCCTTGCTTGACCGCTTTTTTTCGAAGCCTCCGCAGGCAGTGGAGATCTTCGGTATCCAGGATACGCACAGCTTCGGGACACTGTTCGGCAACACGCCACCCAAACTGCTCCTCTACTACAAATCGGTCGAACAGGACAACATCCGGGGCCAGCCGGCGAACAAATCCATCAAAGTCAGAGCTATTTATTTCAACGGCAGCCCGATCTACTCCTCTTGCCTCCAGATCGAACGAATGATCACTTTCGGCGGCAGAGCTTACGAATGTTATCTCCCATCCCTGCTTTTCAAAAAAAGAGATAAGTTGCATCATCCGGCTACCCGCTGCAGATGAATCGGGTTCCGGCCATACATATCCCAGTATGAGTACTTTTGTTGGCTGTTCACTCACTTTGTAGCCGATTTTCTGGTTATTTTATTTAATTGATCTTATTTCCTATACCGAAACTACTTTTCATCTAGAGATGCTCAACTGGCAGTTCAAAATTCTGCCTTAGAAAACCTGTTATCTTATTACGGTGACAGTGTTCTGGGTTCTTTTCATAACAGGTAAGAGCTAATCTTTTATACTCCTCGTATAACCGGTACAGTTCTTCGAGCCTCTCAATTCGGTTGGGCAACATTTTCTGTTCATACTCCTCAAACAGCTCATCATACTCTTCCTGTGTTTCCAAATCTTTACGTTTTTCAGCTTCAATACCGAGCTCCGGCATATGTAAAAACTTGATATCAAGTGTGTTACACATATGCTGAAGCTGGCTTTTGGAGAATCCAAATTTCCTGCTCATCGAATTTTTGCGTACATCTACCAGCAGATTTATACTTTTTTCAAGCAAGCGATTCATGTAAGTTTCGGCTTTAATCCCCTCGTAGCCGATAGTGTATAATTTTTGTCCGTTAGTGACCGGTCTACATTGTTCTATGCGCTGCTTTTCTGCATCGCTCAAATGTGTATCCTGAATATCTGTCCTTATAGCATAAAATGGATATTCCTTGTAGATAAATTGTAACAGTTCCTCATCCCCGGACTGGCCAAAACGATCCTGCAATTCCACAAGTAGCTTTTTGTCTCTCCCTTTCAGCTCCTCCGTGTAATCTTCTGTTGTTCGTACCTTCCAGTCTTCTGAGTCTTCGAGCAGCTCATATTTAGTCATAGTACCTTTATCCGACATAACCTGAAAGGAGTAGGGACCCTGCCTGGCAGGTACAAACTGATATGCAGGATTGTTTTGATTCCGGGTAAAAACAAACAGCAATTTCCGAAACCGGCCCGACGGCAGCTCGCCTCCGAATTCTTGGAGAAGTGCCAGTACAGCTTTACGACGATAATACATTTTTCTTGAGTATTGCTTTTAGTAATCTGATTTCCAGAGGGCTTTGCAAAACCAACCTTATAACTGTTCAAAATACTTTACCATTTTCTGTCGACCCATCCTATCCGGTAGTCTACCGTATCCTGCCCCCATATTGTCAACCAGGTGTTCTGGATCGGAGGTTCCGGGGATGACACAGGTTACAGCGGGATGTGAAAGTATGTATTTTAAAAAGTACTGCCCCCAGCTATTGATATCGTAGTCCTGTACCCAATTCGGTAGTTTTTTGTCCTGTACAATCCCAAACAGTGAACCGCCTTCATATGGCTGGTTTATGAGTACCGCTACTTCATTTTTATGCGCCGTATCCAAAAGACTCTGTTCCGCATTACGGGTCTGGATAGAATAATTAAACTGTACAAAATCGATATTGTGCTCTTCGATAATTTGCTCCAGCCTGTCGTGTGAAGAAACCGTATAGTGAGTAATCCCGATATAGCGTATCTTCTCCTGCTTTTTCCACTCCTGCAGTGTTTCAAGGTGAGTGTCCCAATCGACTAGATTATGCACCTGCATCAGGTCGATGGTTTCCCGACGCATTTTTCGCATGGAAGCTTCCATCTGGTTGATGCCGGACCGGTGACCACGGGTCCATACTTTGGTAGCATAGAAAAACTGATCGGCAATCCCGAGTTTAGTCGTCAAATCACCGACTACCTCTTCTGAGTTTCCGTACATTGGAGAAGAATCGATGACTTCGCCCCCCTGCCCGGCCATCAGTTTAAGTACCTTCCGGAGTGGTGCCCGTTCCGACTCCGACTCTCCCACATCAAATTGAATCCAGGTCCCCAGGCCAACTACCGGCAATTCCTCTCCTGATGATGGAATCACCCGCTTTCGCATTGAATCCTGTTGATAACCCTTTGTCATGAATGTAAATGGTTCAGCCAGCATGCCCAATCCACCGGCACCCAGCAGTTTAATAAGCTTTCGTCGTGATATTGATTCCTCCCACATCATACCAGCTCCTGCTTCAATTAACCTGGATTTAAGTACCCGTACTTCTAACTATCTTTGCTGCCCAGTCGCTGTTAGGCCTATCTTCCGTCTCCGGAAATTCGGGAACACCCAGCACTCCATTTCCATTCGATCTGATCGTTTCCAGGGGACTCCATTCACCGGTTACAGGATTAAACCACTGGAACAGGTAATTTGCCTGGGGATCAAACCCCTTTAGTTCAGGCAAAACAGCTCCATTTTCAAAATAAAGCAACGCAAAATCCTTTTCCTGCGTGCGCATCATAAACGACCAGCCATCCAGCCCGTCCGCGGG
>JBEPXS010000100.1:0-10035 GCA_041641755.1 Balneolaceae bacterium | reverse complement strand
GGGCATGTCTCCGCCGTCCAGAATCTGCATGCCTGGGGCCATTCCCTGCAGTGCATGCTCAACGGTTGGTACCGGTATTGAAGACATATCTTGAGTTGAGACGGATGATACCGACCCCGTCAGACTCTGCCGTTGCTGCGTTCCGTAACCAACAACGACGAGCTCCTCACCGGAAATAGCACTTGGCTGCAATGATACATTAATTTCGGTACGGCCTTGAATAGGGACCTCTTGCGTCTGATACCCGATAAAAGAGAATACCAGAGTATCCTGTAAAGAGGGAACATTTAGACTGTATTCTCCCTCTGCATCAGAGGACGTACCAGTAGAAGTACCCTGAACTATAATGTTTACACCGGGGAGTGATTCGTTGGTACTCCCATCAGTGACGGTACCGGATACGGTTTCCAAAGTGATGGCTTTCTTCAAATTCCTTTGCTCATAAAACGGCATCTTTTTCAAAGCATACTGCTGCTCAGACTCCCTTGAGTACGTAAGTCCATTTCTATTCAGAGCCTGACTGAGCATTTGACCCAGACTATCCGCTTGCAGTAATGAGGCCCTCACATACTTCCCTTTCAATATATCTGCGTCATACAGAAAGGAAACATTATAATTTTCCTGTATCCTGTTAAGAGCTTCTTCAAGCGAAAGCATTTTAGTACTGCTGACAGAAAAAGTGTTACCACTCAGTAATTTTGAAGTATATAACTTCTGAGAAGGTACCTGGGCAATGGATTTTGAAACCATCGACATGCTTCCCAGCAAAATGGCACACAAAATCCCAATTGACACCCATCTAAACTTCGTATCATTATGAATTTCCATGATATCCCTTATTTCGGTTATAATTGTGTTTCATGTAATGTTTATGTTTCTACCTTATCCCCTACTTTTCTTCTCCTATATAAACTGTTTTTCCCTCTCTCTCGACAGGTGTAGATAGTGTTTGAGATAATGTTGACAGTATTACATTCATCTTAGAATTTTCGATGGTACCGGAGAGCGTTCGCTGTTTAAGCGCCGGATCCTTGATTTTTATCGTTACCCCAAAGGTATACTCAATCCTTTTCAAAACCTCTGGTAATGGAGTATGGTCAAAAACCAGCTCATCCGTTCTCCAAGAAGTGTAAACCTTTGTATTAACCCATTTTACAATGAGTGTATCACTTGCGTTATCAAATTCGGCCATATGATTGGGTTTTAAAATCAACTGGCGCTTTTTTTGTTGTGTTGCCTGGTATGAGGTAACCTCTACACTCCCCTCCTCCAACACAACCTGCGTTTTTTTACCCCTGGTAGAAATTGAAAACTCCGTCCCCAAAACCCGAACAGATCCGTCATCTGTTACAACTCTGAATGCATACTGATTACGGCTTGTTCTTTCGGAGACGTTAAAAAACGCCTCTCCTTTCAGGTCGACGGTAATATCGGTAGGATTTTCTGAACTGACCCTGTATACCATCTCTGAATTGGCATTCAGGTTAATTTGAGAGCCATCTCCCAGTTTTATCGTTTTCTGTTCCCCATAGTTGGTCAATATCTTGTGCTCTGTCACCGCACTTTCTGATTGTGATCCCCAATTACCCTCTGAATACCCAAAATAAACCGCAAAGCCAGTGGTAAGAACAATGAGAAATCCTGCGGCAACTCTATATATCCACTTGAGATCAACCAGCCGCCTCTCACTATCTTTTGCAGCTTTCCAGTTGATTATATTTGCTTCCTGATTGAACCTTTTATTAAACCGATCCCAGGCATTTTCGGTATCCGGATCTGTTTCGGGCTCCAGGGTAAATCCCGTCAATTCCTGCATAGCATTCTGCGCAATATCACGGTTCTCATCTGCTTCCATGATCCAATTGTCCCAGTATTCTTTTTGACTTGAGGAAGCCTCACCCCTAACCCACTCTCGGAATGAATCATATGCCAGTAACTCTTCGATGGTGTATTTCTGATTCTTCACTATCCTGCTTTTGTTATTTATGGATTCACTCAAATAGATAGGTGGGAAACTGCTTTGTACCAGAAAAAATTATTATTTACTGAATCTGTGATAAAAACAGCTTGAGGCGATTTAAACGCTATTTTTTTGTATCTGTATGCGAAAAGTACAGGAACTATAAAAAAATAACTCCGATTATCCGCACACCGTGAGCAGCTTATTGTGCGCATTTTATATTGAATATTACTTATAATTGGGCTTTGCAAAACCAACTGTCATTGCGAATAAAATGAAGTAACCTCCCGATCAGAGCCTCTAAAGGGAGATTACTTCGCAAGTTCGCAATGACAGCTCGTAAAAGTGACGGTTTTGCAAAGCCCAATTATAAGTAGTTCTCCAGCAAAAATTGACCATCTTTAATAAGTGGGGATATAAAACAGATTAGCTGTGGAGTAATTAAAGTGGTCAGTAACATCCCGTTCGTTGGACTCTTCATTACAGCATCCAACACCTTCAAAGACTCATAGACATAGTTCCGAAGTGTCTGATAATTCAATGAGGTTATTGATTCAATTTCTTCATAGGTCATTCCATCATAATAGCGCAGGTACAGAATCTCTCGCTGACGGGGAGTCAACTCATCCATAGCCTTTTTCAGTGCCTCTCGTTTTGCGTGGCTCTTCTCTTTCTTGATTATTATTTCCTCTGGGGCAAATTGCATTCTGCTCTTTTCTTTCCCGAGTTTGGTATAAACTTCTGACTCGCGGGACTTTTTATTACTCTGACTGATCAAGCTTCTCCGAAGAGCAGTCCAAAGATAAGTTTTTACTCCCGTTACCTGGCCAAGATTTTCTCGTTTTTTCCAAATCCTTAAAAACAGTTCTTGAATATGATCTTCAGCAACAACTTCACTCCCACAAAATTTAACCGCATATCGAAATAAATCATCATAGTGACGCCGAAATATTTTTTCGAGAGCCGTTCTATCTCCCCTTTTTAGCTGTTGCCACAGTTTATTTTCGCCCATATTTTCCTCCCTGCTTCCGATTCCACCTAACCCTGTAATATTTCCAAATCTATTTTATGCGATTTACCTACGATTTCCCTTCTTTACTTTTAAGTAACTTACAGGTGCCAGATCCTTACAAAAATAGAATAAATTTATTAAGTGTATTTTTCACATTTATTCTACTACAAGTAACTTATCATTCTTCTGATTAATATCAAGACAAATAACTGGTGGTGGGGGCTCCAAAAAGCAGGAGAGTTCCTTTCGGGTGTTAAAAATCTTCAATATCACTTGACACTGTAGAAATATTTAGGTAAATCTTAATAAGTGTAAAAACTACACTTAGAAAATTGGGGATGGTTACAGCTTGGATTCTTACCTGGATATAAACCAACTTTCCAACTGTACTCCATAGACCTTGGGGGAAATTTTCTGAATTACAATTTAGGGAACCAGTAATATGCAAAAACAGGTTGGCAGATCTTTTCAATCGTTTACATATAACTTGTTGAAACATCTGGCGGGATCTTTTTTTCTCATCATTTTCTCAACTAGCCATATTTATGGTCAGAGTACTAATGTGAGTGTTCATGATCCCGTTATGATCAAGCAGGATAACACTTATTACTTATTCGAGACGGGCCGGGGAATCTCCGTTTGGTCTTCAACGAATATGGAAAACTGGTCGGAAGAGGAACAGATCTTTGATTCTGCACCGGACTGGACCTTCGAGGTTGTCCCGGATTTTCGCAATCATATGTGGGCACCGGATATCTCCTATCACAATGGGAAATACTATCTATATTATTCGGTCTCATCATTTGGCAAGAACACCTCTGCCATAGGAGTGGCCACTAACAAAACTCTTCATCCCGATGATCCGGATTTTGAGTGGGTGGACCACGGACCTGTGGTCGAATCGGTGCCAGGCCGCGACCTCTGGAACGCCATTGATCCCAATCTTACGATTGATGAAAACGGAACTCCCTGGCTTACCTTCGGGTCGTATTGGCTGGGAATGAAATTGGTAAAACTACAGGACAACCTCACCGAGGTGGCTACAGACACTGCTGCAGAGTGGCATACCATCGCTTCGCGTTACCGCTACTGGAAACTGGACGAACGTGATGCCGGCGACTCTGAGAATGGTGATATCGAGGCCCCGTTCATCTTTAAAAAGAACGAGTATTATTATTTGTTTTCTTCATGGGATCGATGCTGTGCCCGCGAGAACAGTACTTATAAAGTGGTAGTAGGTCGATCGAAAGACATTACGGGTCCCTACCTGGACAGGAGCAACAAGGATATGCGTCATGGCGGGGGAACCCTGGTAATCAAAGGAAATGAAGACTGGGCAGGCATCGGGCACAATTCCGCGTATACATTTAATGGCACCGACTACCTGGTTGCACACGGATATGACCTTTCTGATGAAGGGCGTTCCAAGCTCATCATGTTGGAAATTAAATGGGATGATGAGGGTTGGCCCCATGTATCACTCAACTAATTTCGGAACTACCAAAAATTAAATATCAGAAATAACATTATGAATTCACGAAACAGCCTGACCGTCATAATTTCGATTGTTTTATTTTCAGCTGCACTCATTTTTAATAGACCAGTGAAAGCTCAGCCGCGGGATGTAAGTGTTCACGATCCGGTTATGATCAAGCAGGACAACACCTATTATATTTTTCATACCGGCATGGGGATATCGGTAAAATCATCTACGGATATGGAAAACTGGATCGAAGAAGAGCAGGTTTTTGAGACAACCCCCGATTGGGTTTTTGAGATGCTTCCTGAATTCGAAAATCATATCTGGGCTCCCGATATTGCCTATCATGACGGAAAGTACTACCTCTATTATTCGGTCTCTGCATTCGGTCGAAATAACTCCGCAATCGGTGTGGCTACCAACACGACCCTCCATCCTGATGATCCTGATTTTAAATGGGTGGATCACGGTCCGGTGGTTAAGTCGGTGCCCGGTCGTGATATGTGGAACGCCATTGATCCCAATCTAGCATTCGACGACAAGGGAACTCCATGGCTCAGCTTCGGTTCTTTCTGGATGGGGCTTAAGCTGGTAAAACTGAAAGACAACCTGACTGAAGTAGTCACCGATACAGCAGAAGAATGGCATACCATTGCTGCACGTCACCGCTACTGGAAACTGGACGAACGTGATGCCGGCGACTCCGCCAATCCTGAGTTGGATTACGAAGAGCTCTACCCGGATGATATTCTGGAAATGAACCACAATATGGAAAACGGTGCTACCGAAGCTCCCTTTATCTTTAAGAAGAACGGGTATTACTACCTGTTTGCTTCGTGGGACCGCTGCTGCCGTGGTGTGGAAAGTAGCTACAAAGTTATGGTCGGCCGGTCCAAAAACATTACCGGGCCTTACCTTGATCGTAATGGTGACAAGATGATTCATGGTGGTGCAACATTGGTTGCCAAAGGCAACGAAGAATGGGCAGCCGTGGGACACCCCGCAGCCTACACGTTTGATGGTACCGACTACCTGGTCTTTCACGGATATGATATTTCGGAAGACGGACGACCGAAGCTATGGATATCTGAAATCCAATGGGATGAACAAGGCTGGCCGGATATTTCGATGGATTAAGAAAAAATGTAGCTTTCTTTAAATGGTTTTTGCACCTTCCCACGCATCTCTGAAAAATGGACTGGTTAATTATTACTTCAGAAGGGCTTTGCAAAAATAACTGTCATCGCGAATGGAATTAAGTAATCTCCCGACCGGAGTTACCAAGTTGATTATGACGCCTTTTGAAATTATCAGCCAATTTTTCTCTCTTGCAATGTTGATACCGGGACAAGTATTCAACAGGTATAAGATCAGAACCAGCGGTCCAGGGAACTGTTATTCTCTTTCTCTGTTTATCACAGAACCAGATAATTGATATCTAAAAAATGGGTCCCGGATATTGGGACCCAAATTCATGTCCTGCTATCATTTTGATGGAGTCATATCTTCTTTACTGGTTGCCGAAAGCCTGGCCATTTTCAGAACTCCATCTCCCAAACATTCGCGAAGTTCTTTAGCCCATTCGATTGCCTCCTGTTTAGAATCCACCTCAATGACCGTAAAACCTGGGATCAGGTCTTTCCCCTCAATAAAGGGGCCGTCAGAAATGGAAAATTCTCCCTCTTCTAAACGTATGTGAGTTGTTACCCGGGGAAGTTGTCCTGTGGCTACTATTTTTCCTGACTCAAAGGATTCCTCCATAAGTTTTCCCATTTTTGCCATTCCTTCCGGTGCGGGAGGCTTCATAGGCTCTTCTTCATTTCTTGTGAAATAAACAAAAAATTGCATGTTTGATTCTCCTTTTTATGATTTCTAAAATTATTGTCAAAACCCATAGGGTTTTCATTAACTAGTCGAACGAGGGAGCCAAAAAGGGACAAATAAATAACACTTATTTTTGAAATTCGGAAAGTTGTTGCTGTAAATACCTGCGTTCAGGGTTTTGTCGGGTCAGCTTGATCGCTTTTTTATAAGCTTTAATGGCCTCATCCTCGAGACCGAGTCTTTTTAAAAAGTGTGCCTGGGCCGAATAGATTAAATGATAGGAATCAAGATCGTCTACCTCCAGTATATTTTGAATGATAGAAAGACCGGCTTTGGGTCCCTGTTGTATGCCTACTGCAATAGCACGGTTTAATTCAACAACGGAAGATGGATTGATAGTCAAAAGCATGTCGTAATAATCAATAATCAGATCCCACTGAGTGTTTTCAACCGAATCGGCGACAGCATGGACCGAAGCAATCGCTGCCTGAAGCGTATACGGTCCCAGTCGACCTGACATGATAGCCTGATGAATTAACTGCATTCCTTCACTAATAAGATCCTGGTTCCAAAGGGAGCGGTCCTGATATTCAAGCGGGATAAGGTCCCCATCTTTTGTTACCCGAGATTCTCTTCTGGATTCTTGCAATAAAAGGAGTGCCAAAAGGCCCAAACTCTCGGGAGTGGCCATTAGATCCACCAGCCTGCGGCACAAATAAATAGCTTCATCCGTCAGTTCTTTTCGTATACGATCCTCCCCTGAACTAGCAGAATAGCCCTCATTAAATATTAAATAGATAACATGTAAAACAGCATTCAATCGATTTGTTAGTTCGGACCTGGAAGGAAATTCATAAGAGATATTCTTTTCTCTGAATAATATCTTGGCTCTGGAAATTCTCTTTTTTATAGCTTCAAATGATACAAGGTAAGCATTGGCTATCTCTTTGGTCGTCATGCCACAGAAATCTCTGAGGCACAAGGCAATTCGTGAATCCAGCGGTAATGCAGGATGACAGCAGAAAAAAATCAGGCGGAGCTGATCATCCTCCACCACATGTTTTTCCCAAACTTTAGGCTCAGAATAACCCTCACCATTTAGGTAGTAGTTTTCTGAGAGGAGCTCTCTTCCCCGTTTTTTCCTTCTTATCGAATCTATAGCTTTAAATTTCCCCGTAGAGATCAACCAGGAATATGGGCTTTGGGGGATTCCCTCGTCTGGCCATTTTTCCAAGGCAACATTAAAAGCTTCCTGCAGAGCTTCCTCAGCCAGATCGTAATCGCCCAGTATGCGCACCAAACTAGCCAGAACCCGCCCGGACTCATACTTGTATACTTTTGCTATTTCACTTTTGATATTATCTCGCATAGAAAATTAAAGGCCTGCCGAACCCCCGCTTAAACTACACAACGATTAGTCTTGATCTGTTAAATAACTATCGGTGAGTTAAAAACCAAAATAAGTGCAAGTGATGGCACAGAGTCCTCGTTCGGAATCTTTCTACTTGACAAAGTCCTTATAAAAATCGTTGTGTGCCTTAGCTGCTGATAATTTTATCTTGAAGTCTGGCCAAATCAGATCAAATATTTATCTGGGTTCAGGTTAGTTAGTAAAGCCGCTTCAAAAGCAATTCGGGCGCTATTGTTTAATCGTAGTACAAAAATGAATTTTATAAAAAAATTGTAAGGAATTCCTTTCGAAACGGTCTATTAATATAGATAACCCACAAAGGTACTTATTCAGCTGCAAACACAGCATTCAGGAGTGACTGTTGTTGCTGAACAACAAGTTAAAGCCCTAAAACTCCAGGGCTTGCTAATGTCGAAAAACAAAAGCCCCTGGCTTGAACACCAGGGGCTTTTTTTCTGAAGCTTTTTGAACCGCACCGATCTATTGCTTACTTCCGAACCGGTAGCGGGGAGAGGTAAACCGGCTTGAAAAAAATATCTTTTTTCTGCCGGTGGATACTACCTGTCAGGCAACTTTCTTCTTGGAATAATTGGACTGTATCAATCCCGAAACCAAGTCTTGAAAAGACTCAATTTTTGATTCTCCTCTTTCGGTCTTCAGCATGAGCTTTCCATTCAGGACCAACTTGCAGGACATCCCTCTATATTCAAAGTCAACAATGTCCAATTTATTCGGGGCATCGTAGTATGCTTTGCTTACATTCTTCACAAATACGACTTCGTTAACCAGCTGCTGTCTTAAGGACTTAAAAACTCGCTTCTTTTGATCTTTCATAACTTGCCTCTCCAATTAATTTAGTTACTTCAGTTTGTTTTTTGCTTCACTCATATAATAAGTCATTTAGTATATACGAAGCCAGTAAATGAAAGCAATATAACCTACATAAGGAGAACTTAATGTTTGAAATTTCAGGCATCCTTTATTGCTCAATTAGAGGTTATTAACTGGACAGGATGTTCAGGTGCCGTTCGGGATTAAATGTAGGAAATGATTAAATAACAATATTCATGCCTACGTCAGACTGGTCTTTTGATAATATTCGAGCCGCTTTGATAATCTGTTTTAGTGTCTTGTTTCTCACATTGAAAAAGTTGTATTTGTAATTATAGAATTACGGGTTAGCCATCCTCCGGTTTTTCCATCACCACATAAATATCACGCCCGGACCGCTGATCGGAACTAATTAATCTAAACCCCGCCTCTCTTAGTTCTTTTACGGCGGTCTCCAGTGTAACCCCATGGTGACTGCCTGAGGCCCGTCCACCCGGCTCCGCCTCAGAACCACGAGGTTCAAAGTCTATAACGGCAAGTTTTCCGCCCGGTTTTAAAGAGGCCAAAAGGCTGGCATTCATCACAGCAGGATTCCCAAAGTGGTGATATACCTTGCGCAGATACAGGGCGTCGCAACACTCTTTAGGGATGTTAGCTTTATTCGGATGACCTTCAACTACAGTAACATTGCTTACTGAAGCTTCTTCAACAGCTTCACGGAGCTCCCGTAGTGATTCAGATCCAAGTTCCGAGCTATAAACCTGTCCCTCAGAACCAACATGCCGTGCAATTGCCAGTGTTTGATCTCCGTCTCCCGCCCCGATATCAGCTACAACGGAGCCTTCCTTTAACTCCAGCACGTCGATAAGCCAATTAACATCAGCGGAATATTCCTGGCAAGCAGCTACAGCCGTGGTTGCTATAAGAACTAAAACCGTAATTAAACAGCGTTTCCCAATAACATTTATTTTTTGTCCCAATGAAATAACGGATTGCCAACAAGGAAGTTGCTTGGAATACTTTTTTAATAATCCCATAATAGTACCTATTTAGTTGAAACGATCTACAAAAAAATATCTATTCATTCCTATCTATTTCATAGGAAATATCAAATGAGTAGTCTGCCACCTATTCCAATACCCAGATAGGACCTATAAAACAGCATTATCATACTTACCAAAGTATTACAGAAATCATTTACAATGACTGAACCTTTAGGTTTAGGCTTTTCATTTTCTTTTTGTATGCGTCATAGGCAATATCAGCCATCTCTTCCAGACTATAAGTACCAGAGTTTAACAACAGGTCATAGTCCGAAGCATTGTCTATATCTTTGTTAAAATTGTATTTGATAAAATCAGCCCGCTCGGTATCTTTCTTCTGGATCGTACTCAGAGCTTCATCTTTGCTGATATCTTCTCTGTTTGCGTACTCTACCACTCTTTTTTGCAGGGGACAAACGATACGAATATGAAATGAAGACTCTTTTTGACAGATATAGTTGGCACCTCTCCCCA
>JBEPXS010000099.1:0-10068 GCA_041641755.1 Balneolaceae bacterium | reverse complement strand
GACAAATTACTTCATTCGATTCAAGATGAATTAGATATTCAAGAAAACGTATTTGATGAATGTCCTGTTACACTAACTTGAAAATTGTGTCAAATATGGAAAAATATTTTAAAGGAAGAAAATATATTTTACTAAAGATGGATTATCTTATCAATAGATACATATTTCTAAATCAGAAAATTTAGATAGAGATTAAATTCCGTATTAAACTAAAATTTGGTTTCATCGAATTAACTTAATTCGTTTGAATTGCTTATTATTGGCACTCTTGAAAAGCCGAAGCAAATGGTAGACCTGGCTGTTAGATGAATAAACTGCTGAATTTCTTACGACCACTTTTAAAACAAAATTACCGGTCTCCCTATTGGGTACTTGCTATATCGATACTACTTGCCATCGGTGCCGGATTTTATGCAGTTCAGTTAAGGATTGACACCGATCTGGCCAACCTGTTGCCCAAATCGAATGAGCATGTTAAAGCACTAGAGCGTTTACAAAATACGGTTGGTGGAGAAACGGATATGCAGGTGGCCATTCAGTCTCCCAGCTTTGAGGACAATAAGCGGTTTGCGCAGGATTTGATCGATAAAAGTCTGAAATTATATGATGAAAGCAGGGACAACTACTTTTTTGAACGGGCTGAGTTCAAAAAGGAGACAGAAATTCTAAAAGACAATGCGCTTTACTTTGCTACTGGCAGAGAGCTACAGGATATCCGGGGATATTTGAAGGATGAAATACAGTCTGCAAAAGAGGAGGCCAATCCTTTTTTGATCGACTTTGAGGAGGAAGAAGATACTGCCACGGGCAATCAACAACTTAGTCGTTTTGAAGAAAGTTATGAGTCGCTCATTCCCTCTGAGTATCCCGTGAGTGAAGACAGCACGGTCATGGTCGTCAAATTTTATCCTACCGGCTCAAAGAGCGATTTGACCTATCTGCAGGAAATGTTTACCGAGTATGACTCTTTGATAGCCGAGATGAATCCACAGTCCTATAATTCTGAGATGGAGGTCTATTATGGGGGGCGTCTCAAAAGACACCTGACCGAGATTAACTCGATTATGGGGGATGTGTTCAACAGTTTTGCTTCAGGTATCTCCAGCGTAATTGTTTTGGTGATGCTCTACTTTTTTGTAAAAAAATATATTCGGTATCGGAAAGGTAGCAGTGAACAACAAAGCCATAGTTTCTGGGATCATCTTATTCGTCTGCCAGTACCTGTTTTGGTAATTGGCATACCCCTGCTGGTCAGCCTGTTCTGGACTTTTGGAATAACTTATTTTGTGCTGGGTATGCTAAATACCATGACTTCAGTACTGTTCGTAATTCTTTTTGGAATGGGAATCGACTATGGGATTCATTTTTATGCCCGATATATCGAGATGCGGTCTGGAGGAATGGATATCTATGATGCCTTACTGGGAACCTATAATAAAACCGGATCGGCCATTCTCGTTAGTGCGTTGACCACTGCTTTTTCACTTTTTGTATTGATTTCGGCTAAGTTCAGAGGATTCTCCGAATTCGGCTTTATTGCGGGTACTGGCATTATGCTGGCCCTGTTTTGCATGTTATTTGTATTACCTTCACTGCTCGTAATTTTTGAACGCTTCGGATGGATCTTGCTAAATAAAGATGCCAAACAACCTGTTGGTCCAAACCTGTTGACGAGGTTCCCTTTTGCCCGAACTATTGTAGTACTCGGTCTTATGATATCCGGAGTAGTTTTGTGGAATAGTGGTCAGCTCCGGTTTCAGTATGATTTTGGGGACCTGGAACCCGAATTTCCAGAGTACAGGGAATTCCGTGAGGTACAGAGCAAAGTGATATCAGGCGACAAACGTAATCCTGCCTATATAATGGCTGATAATGAAACCGAAGTGATTAAAATTTTAGAGAACCTTCGGGAAAAGATGCGAACCGATACCACTAGTCCTACAATTCTGGATGTGGAAGCTCTGCAGGAACGTTTCCCGCCAACGGATTCAGCAGCTACCAAAAAGCTTAGAGAAATTGCGGAGATCCGCGAGTTATTGAACGATCCATTTATAAAAAGCCAAGACGATCCACAGCTGGAAAAACTGCGCCGTGCTGCGCAGACCCGCCAGCCTATGGATATCAAAGAGATTCCCGATTATCTGAAAAGCCAATTCGTAAACAAGGAGGGAGAGATAGGTAATTTTGTAATCGCCTATCCCAGTGTGGGGTTATCTGACGGACGCAAATCGATCGCTTTTAAGAATGATGTAGGCAAAATTACCCTTGATAACGGTAAAGAGTTTTACGCCGCCAGCACCTCGATTATTGCTGCTGAAATGCTCGAACTAATGCGCAGGGAAAGTCCGTGGATGGTAGGAGCCACCTTTACCATGGTCTTCCTGTTGATGTTTTTCTCTTTTAGATCGCTACGATGGACGCTCATAGGAATGCTGCCACTGGTGGTAGGACTCTTGTGGCTGTTTGGTATTATGATACTTACCGGAATGATGTTCAATTTTTACAACTTAGTGGTACTGCCTGCCATACTTGGTATTGGTGAAGACAACGGGGTTCACCTTGCCCATCGATACCGCGATGAGGGAGAGGATAGTATGTGGGAGGTACTATCCAGTACCGGCCAGCATGTTACTGTCGGTTCACTGACAACCATGTTGGGTTTTTCCGGATTATTGTTTACCACTCATCCTGGACTCCAGTCATTGGGGACCATGGCGATTATCGGAATAGGCATGACCTGGCTGACGGCTGTGACCTTTCTCCCCGCCCTGATTCAATGGCTGGAAGACAAAAACTGGCTTCGGTTTTAACGGATTGACTGTACGAAGACCTGGATGATTAAAAGTCCTCCTTTATGCTTCATCACTACACTTTCTGTAAATTCATCTTTTACTGTTTCCAGAAGGTAGGGGTAAAAATCAGGAGTACGGTAAACACTTCGAGGCGGCCGATCATCATCATCATGATGAGTACCCATTTGCCAAGATAGGGAACCTTGGCATAATTGTCAGTAGGGCCAAATTCTCCCCATCCCGGACCAATATTTCCAAGGCAGGCAATACTTGCGCCGGTAGCAGAGAGCAGATCAAATCCAAAACCGGTGATAATAAGTGTCCCGATTCCAAAAATAAGGATATAGAAAATGAAGAAACTGAGCACTGTTCGCTGGATGTTCGGATCCACGATTTTGTCCCCGATCCGGATTGGCAGAATAGCTTTGGGATGAATGATCTGTTTAATTTCACGAAGGGTATTTCGAATGATAATCAACCAGCGTATCATTTTGATGCCACCGCCCGTCGAGCCTGCACAACCGCCCGTAAAGAAGAGAAGGAAGAGGGCAAAAGCACCAAGCGGATACCATAGTTCATAGTCACTGGTCCCAAACCCGGTTGTAGTTACTATAGATACGACTTGAAAGGAACCGTAACGGAGGGCTTCTCCCACCGAGAAATTGTTGAATATGAACAGTGACAGGCTAACGAGGAATGTGCATCCCAAAATGACCAGTGTAAAAAAGCGAACTTCTCTATTCTCAAAAAAGGATTTGGTGTCACCCCTGAGAAGGCGGAAATGAAGTGCAAAGTTGATACCTGCCAGGAACATAAAGAAGGTTATCACTATGTCGATATAGACCGAATCGAAGGCCTCTATACTGGCATTCTTTGTCGAAAAACCCCCGGTTGCAAGTGTAGCAAATGCATGATTAACCGAGTCGAACCAGTCCATCGAAGGGTGAATCCACAAGAGCAGAAATTCAGCAGCAGTGAATGCCACATATACTACCCAAAGCAGTTTGGCTGTCTCCTGTACCCGTGGAGTAAGCTTATCTGTGGTTGGCCCCGGTGACTCTGCCTGGAACAGCTGCATCCCACCAATACCAAGCAAAGGGAGTATGGCTATGGAAAGTACGATGATGCCCATTCCCCCGAGCCAGTGTGCAAGAGAGCGCCAGAATAACATGCTCCGTGGAATCGCCTCAATCTGTGGATTTACGATACCGTCGCTTGTAGTTCCTCCAAGGATAGTTGCGCCGGTAGTGGTTAAGCCACTCATGGTCTCAAATACAGCATCGGTATAACTGGGAATAACGCCGGATATGACAAAGGGCAGGGCTCCAACTAGGGAAAGAAAAAGCCAAGTCAAGCTTACCACCAGAAATCCCTCACGAATACGCAGTTCCTGTTCCGGTTTAAACAGGTAAAAAAGAGTTCCTCCCACCACAAATGCGATGGAAGCAGAATAGAGGAAAGAGTGCCAGGTTGTCCCTTCATAAATTAAATCTATTCCTACAGGTATCAACAGCGCAAAACCAAGGAAGAAGACAAATGAACCGAGTATCCCCAGAACGGTAAGAATGTCGATTTTGGGCCGGTTTAAACTCTTTTTTATGGATGAGTGGGATTTTGCCATTATTGAAACAGCGATGTGATTTTATCTACAGCTTCCGGCAGACAAAAAACGATCACACGATCATTGGCCTCAATTTGAGACTGACCGGTGGCGATTTCTACCGATCCGTTTTTTTGGATTCCTCCGATAACGCAGCCTTGTGGAAAACTTATTTTCTGAATCGGTTTTTTAACGACTTTTGAATCGGGAGCAGCCTGCAGTTCAATGACCTCCGCCTTGATTCCCTGCAGAGCGGTAACCGAAATAACCCGCCCCCTGCGTACATACCTATGAATTTCATTCGAAGCCGCCGACTTTTTGTTGATAGCAGCATCCAATCCAATCGTTTGGCTGAGAGGAATATAATCTGACTTGGAAACCAATGCTACAGTCTTTTTAACTTCCAGATGTTTGGCCATCAGACACGATATAATGTTGGATTCCTCATCATCCGTAACCGAGATAAAGGCATCGGTGTCGGAGATCCCTTCGGTAGCCAACAGGTCGGGGTCAGTGGGATTTCCGTTAAGGACAAGGACGTCTTTCAGTTCTTGTGCCAATTCCACAGCCGTATCGTAATCCGGTTCAATAAGTTTAACGGTCCATTTGTCTTCCTGGTTACAGAGCATACGTGCCACCATTTCTCCCACAGGCGTACCGCCTGCAATCATGATGGTATTGATCTCAGTTTCAATTTTACCAGTCGTTTCCACTACGCTGGGAATCGATTCGGTCTGGGCCAGTACAAAAATTTGATCGAGCGCTTGCAGGCGTACCGTACCGCTGGGTATGATAGTAAGTCCACGCCGTGCAATGGCAACTACACGAAAAGTAATTGCTGAGTATTCCTCAGCATATTCGCTCAGGGTTTTACCGACCAGCGGAGAATTCTTTTCAAGCCGAAGCCCGATAAGTTGCATCTGGTTATCGGCCAGGTTAATAACATCGGTGGCAGTAGAGCGCTTGATAAGCTGCTCGATCTCCTGGGCGGCACTGAGTTCCGGGTGGATCATAACGTCGATGCCAAGGTCGGTAGGCTTAAGAGGTGAGTTGGGGCGGGAGAGTTCATCATTCCGGATCCGGGCGATTACCATCTGGGTTCCCAGCCGTTTGCTGAGCATAGAGGCGATCATATTAACCTCATCAATGCTGGTTACGGCAATTGTAATATCGGCATCCTTAACCCCGGCGTTTACCAGATCCGTGGCAGAGGTAGCATTTCCTTCGTGGCTCAGTACATCGAGATTTTCGGTTACCTTGTTGAGGGCATCCTTGTCCCGGTCAAGTACTACAACATCATGCTTCTCTTTTGATAGTACACTTGCAAGGTCATACCCAATTTCACCGGCACCGATAATTACAATCTTCAAAGGCAAATAAGTTTGTCAACGTTAATTCAATAACAGGAATATAACCAAAACCATGATTCTAACGTCATGATCAAGATGAATCAAGTATAAAGAATTTCCGGCTGGAACTAAATATTCTATATGTATTCGATGCCGCCGGTTATTCTTCAACGTAGTAGACTAACGATAATTCAGAAGAAGGCATTTCGGTATCATTTGATTAGGAGAGAAGAGAACTATTTGATCCCAGGTAATGCTGCCAGCTTATCAAGGCTGGTAACTGCTGGAACGTATGTTTCTAGTAAGGTGATTTGAATAATCCCTGGTCGTTGAGATGGCCAACGTATTTCCCCAGGATCCGCACCTCTTCCAGTTCCCGCGGCTCAATAATAATATCATCATATTCGGGGTTGGCGGGTTTAAGGCGAAGTCTTTCTTGTTCTTTATGAATTTTTTTGAGTGTTGTCTCTCCATTATACAAAACAGCACCCACATCTCCATTGCGCAGCTCGTTCTTCGAAAGTAGCACGTAATCTCCATCTGTAATATCCAGTTCTTTCATGCTCATTCCTTTCACGCGCAGGGCAAAGATATTTTCGGTATTGGGAAACAGGTGATTGAATGTCAGTTCCCCCAGGTCCGATTCCACCGCCTCTTGCATGGTGCCGGCGGAAATCTCTCCCAGGATCGGTATTACCAAACCGTTATTACTGCCACCCGGCCATACATCCACAGGAGACGAAAAGATGTAGTTTCCGTTTTCATCTTTCTTTAACAATCCTTCTTCCACCAGTGCCTGATGATATTGCACAGAGCTGTTGGCGGATTTTAATCCGTTGAGCCGGGCCGCTTCCCGATGGGTGGGCATGCGAAGCTTCCGGCGAAAGAAGGAGAGAAGCCGATCGTAAAATTGTTGCCGTTTTTTGGTGAGTGCCATAATCAACTTATGTATATTTGTACATAGGATAATAATTGGACTTTACCTTTGCAACAACTCATTTCCAAAATGGATGAACTCCAAATTTACAGGCAAGTTAAGGTCAAAGAATGGATAGCGAAAAAGATGGGGATGAAGCTCTTCCACACTTTGAATCCACCTATAGTTGGCTTAAATTCCCACCGTCGTTACAAAAGTATTTCAGCCGGATATTATTGCGACTTTAGAAGTATCGCATCCCCGCGGTACATCGGTAATGTATAAACAGTTAGGATTTCCATGATTGTCGATCTTCTCAAACCCGAGTTCGATGAACTGATAAAAAACAAGGATTGGGTGGCGCTCAAAGACATCCTCAATGATGTCCCTGCCGTGGATGTGGCCGAATTGCTGGAAGAGCTCGAAAATGAGATCGCGATCGTCATTTTCAGGTTACTCAAAAAGCAGAAGGCGGCCGATGTATTTACCTACCTGAGTTCCCCAAAAGGAGTAGAGCTGCTGGAAGTATTTACAGCGCAACAGCTCAGCGAAGTGATGTCGAACCTGGAGCCGGATGAGCGCGTTGCCCTGATGGAAGAGCTGCCTGGTCATCTTACCCAGCGGGTGATGAACTCCATGAAGACCGACGACCGCAAACTTGTGCAGAAGTTGCTTGGGTATCCCGATGAAAGTGTCGGGCGATTGATGACACCGCGCTATGTGAAGGTTCGTAAGGACTGGACCATTGGCAAGAGTATGGAGCAAATCCGTAAATTTGGCCACAGCGCAGAGACGGTGAACGTTATATATGTAGTGGATGACCATGAGCATCTGATTGACGATCTTCGACTTAATCAGCTAATCCTGGCCGACCCGGAAAATACGATCGAATCGCTTATGGATGAGTCTTTTGAAGCACTGTCAGCTTTTGAAGACCAGGAGGACGCAGTGAAGATGCTCAGCAAGTACGACCGCGTGGCGATGCCCGTGGTCGACTCTGACGGCATCCTGGTGGGAATTGTGACGGTAGATGATGTCATTGACGTGGCCGAGGAGGAAACTACCGAGGATATGCAGCTGATGGCCGGTATGGATGCTCTCGATGATTACTATTCACAGACCTCCATCTTTGAGATGGTCCGCAAGCGGGTGGGATGGCTCATCATCCTTTTTATTGGCCAGATGTTTACAGCCACCGCTATGGGAGCGTATGAGAATGTGATTGCCGGTGCGGTCTTTCTATCCCTTTTTATACCGATGATTATCTCCAGTGGGGGTAACTCGGGATCGCAAGCCGCTACACTTATTATTCGGGCACTTTCCACTGACGACATTAACATGGATGACTGGAAGCGAATCTTCGGACGCGAGCTCATTTCAGGCCTCCTGCTGGGATTACTGCTTGGCTTTTTGGGTTTCTTTATTATACTGAGTTATGGTTACGCCGGTGGTTCACCGATGAATACCGAATTGATCTTAAGTGCACTGGTGGTGAGTTTAAGCTTGGTTTGCGTCGTACTCTTTGGTAATCTCAGTGGATCGATGCTGCCGTTTGTACTTTCAAAGATGGGATTGGATCCGGCCGTTACTTCAGCACCGTTCGTTTCAACATTGGTAGACGTTACCGGAATTGTTATATATTTTTCAATAGCGGTGGCCCTGTTAGAGGGAGTGGTTTTGTAACCTGAATCTGATTGTGAGATTAAGAGTCCTTACAGGGAGAACGAAAATTTACAGATAACTAATAAATAATAATTTATGAAGGCATATTTAGATCTGGTTCGCAACGTGTTGGAAAATGGAGTCCGAAAAGAAAACAGAACCGGTATCGATACGATATCCGGCTTTTCGGAATTCTACAAGGTGGATCTTGCAGAAGGATACCCATTGCTGACAACGAAGAAGGTTTACTTCCGTTCAGTGATTCTGGAGCTGCTGTGGTATCTGCGCGGCGAAGATCACGTTCGCTGGCTGCGCGACGAAAAGGACTGCCATATCTGGGATGCCTGGGCGGATGAAGATGGTCATGTAGGGCCAATATATCCTGTACTTTGGAGGAACTTCCCGTACTTTGAGGAGGAAGAAATTCGGTTTGAAGGGGATGCCTCCCACATCGTGCGGACACAAATGGTGAAAAAGGAGTTTGACCAGGTACAGCGTGCGGTCGATATGCTGAAAAATAATCCCAACAGCCGGCGTATTGTGGTCAGTGCCTGGCACCCGGGCCTTTTGAAGGAGATGGCTCTGCCGCCGTGTCATCTGATGTATATATTCAACGTTGCTGACGGAAAGTTAAACTGCCACCTTACCCAGCGTTCGGGAGATATTGCCCTCGGTATTCCTTTTAACCTGGCTTGTTATGCGGCCCTGACGATGGCTATTGCCAATGAAGTAGGACTTGACTACGGAACTTTTGCCCACACCATTGTAGATGCTCATATCTATGAGAATCATGTTGATGGGTTGAAACAGCAGTTGACGCGGGAGCCCCGGGAGCTACCCCAACTGGAGATTGCTGACAAGCCACTGGATGATCTTACTTTTGAAGACTTTACACTGAAAAACTACAACCCGCACCCTTCTATCAAGTTCGAGGTGGCTGTATGACATTGGCCCTGATAGCTGCTCACGACCCCAACCTGGTCATAGGAAAGGATGGGGATCTGCCTTGGCATTATCCCGAGGACATGAAGCATTTTAAACAAACCACGACAGGGCACCCGGTGTTGATGGGACGGGGAGAGTTCGAAGAGCTTGGGGAAAAGCCACTGCCAGGCCGGGAAAATGTGGTGTTAAGCCGGTCCCGGAATTACGAGCATGTTCCCACCTTCAGTTCCATCGATCATGCCCTGGAATATCTGCAGGAAAGAGATTTGGTATTTGTAATTGGTGGTGGAGAAATCTATCGTCAAACTATCGACCGGGCCGACAAACTGGTAATCACCCGAATCCATAAAGAGTATGAAGGTGATACCTATTTCCCGGAATACAGGGATGATATCGGGACCGTCTGGGAAGAAACCAGGCGGGATGGATATGCCGATTTTACCATCGTGGAATACGAGCGGATCGATGAAGATTAATAATACCCATGAGAACAGATCTTCGACAATGTATAACCGGGCATATTTCCATCAAACCCGAGGTGTTGGGTAAAATAGTTAACAAGTTTGAACCATCAACAATATCTGCAGGGACCCACTTTGCAGAGGCAGGAAGGCGATGCCGAAAGATGGCGTTCATCGACAAAGGCATCATGCGTATTTATAATGTTGCGGATGGCAAAGAGATCACCCTGTGGATAGGTGAGGAACATAGTTTTATTACTGCTCTTTCCAGCTTTGTTTTTGAAATACCCAGCCGCTGGAGTATTCAGGCTCTTACCGACGCAGAACTGCTCGTCATTAAGCG
>JBEPXS010000098.1:0-10133 GCA_041641755.1 Balneolaceae bacterium | reverse complement strand
CAAGACGAAAAACTTGCAATCCAAATATTTTTAAAAGTCCTTAAAAAAATTCGTATCTGTTTTCTATATCGTGCATAGATGGGAACTTGAACTTAATTTAGGACAAAAAGTGAAACTAAACTTGACAGTGAATTAGTAGATTAGATTTAAAAAAACTAATACTGAGAATAGGCATTGCGATCAAAAGTTATATCCTCGATTTTTAACTGCTTGGAATTGATACTCTATACAGGTTAAAAGCATTAAAGATCAGGCACAAGATAAACCGATGCAAAATGGTAAACCCTGTCCCCGAATTCCTCTTCCTGAACTCATCCCACTCGTATCCGCGGAGCATCCCCCTTGTGATACTTTTTTTATCGGGTTCTGTAATACAATCCTATTTCTTCGGGTGACATTAAAAATGTAACAGGTTCAAGCAGGGATAGTTTGGTACCACGAGTCCTGAGGATCTATGCAGAAAATGTTAGAAAAAGTAATAAATGCTCCGAGGCAACAAATCCATTAGTAGCGGAACAGAAACTAGCTGGGAACCTGGTGGTTTTGGTGACCATTCTTTAGCCCGATTCTTGTCGGGATTTTCCTTATTAGAAAAATGAACGGCAGGATAGTAGAATACACCTACTTTTATCTTAATCTTAAGAGTGTCCGTTTTGGCTTGGCCACCAACAGGCGGGTAATCTCCAAAACTAATCAGAATTATTTTTATAAATTGGCACAATATCCTGTCCTCCGGTTTCCACTCTCCCAGGCTTACCCTCATCAACTACCTTTCTATCAATTATTTATAACTCTTCAACATCTTCCTCTTCATCCTCGTCAGAAACAATGCCAAGCCGCGCCGCGCGTTCTCTCCATTTTTTGCGGGCCAGCTTCTGCATATCCTCGTAGGCGTCTACCTCGTCAATGATCTCCATACCCAGCAAGGTCTCCACCAGGTCTTCCATCGTGACCACGCCGGAGAATCCTCCGTACTCGTCGACGACAAGGGCGATATGATCCTGTTGTTCAAGCAATCGCTCGAAAAGCATTTTCAGGTTGGCATTTTCCGGCACGACCAGAATATCACGCTTCAGTTCTTCCAGCTTCTTCTGCTTTTCATCGCGGGCCAGTTGAATCAGAAGATCATTTTTCAGGACATACCCGGTAATATTGTCCTCATTATCTTCGTAAAGGGGCAGCCGTGAAAAACGCAGGTCCTCCACTTTATCCGGGATCTCTTCAATAGTAAGCTTCTGGCTATAATATTTTACCACAATGCGGGGCGTCATGATATCCTTCACCCGCAGTGAACTGAACCTGATAAGATTCTTGAAAATCATTGATTCCTCTTCCTCAAAGATCCCCTCTTCTACCCCGCGTTCGGCCAGGGCGCTGAATTCCTCCCGGCTGAATGAGGGCGGACGGTTATCGCTGGAAAGCAGATAGGTTATCCCATTCGAAAGTGCAACAAAGGGATACATCAGGAACATCAGTACCCGTAATAAACGTGCAGACAACGGAGACAAGCTCTTCCAGTAGGTAGCACCAAGGGTTTTAGGGATAATTTCTGACAGAACCAGGATCAACAGGGTAAGGATGGCCGAGGCGATACTTACATATTCATTCCCGAACACCACCTGGGCTTGGGCGCCTACCCCGGCCGCCCCCACCGTGTGTGCAATGGTGTTGAGGCTCAAAATGGCTGAGAGCGGCCGGTCTATATCTTTTTTGTACTTGGTAAGCAACTCTCCCGCCCGGGTACCTTTGCGTTTCAATACTGCAATATAAGATTCACTCACCGAAAGCAGTACCGCCTCCAGCACGGAACAGAGAAATGATACCCCCAAAGCTAGTAACAAATAAAAAATTAACAGTGTCATAAACCGATATTGAGGCTCAAATTAGGTTAGCAAAAAAATTTTAAGCTCGAAGTTATTGTTTAATTCCAGTTAGGAAAAAATCTGTTCCTCGTTTCGGTAGGTTTTGAATTCCAGTGTGTTCCCGCTGGGATCCCGAAAAAATAATTTGCCTTCTGCTTCCGGCTCTCCTTCATCCCGGATGTAAGGATCAAACAAAAAATCGATATCAGATGCACGAACCCGTTCAACAAGGGCTTCCCACTCATGCCATTCCAACACTATTCCAAAATGATGAACCGGTACAGGATTACCGTCAATTTTGTTAGTACCGAATTTTCCCGCAAACTCGGGAATCAGGTGCCCCACAATCTGGTGACCCCAAAAATTAATATTTATTGTTCGGTCGGAACTGCGAATGATTTCACAACCCAGCAGATCCCGATAAAACTTTCTTGTCTCCTCAATATCGGAAATCGGGAATCCCAGGTGGAACGGTTGAATAGATTTTTCTGCCATCAATTTTGTCAAAATTTAGTGTTCGTTAAAAGTTAGACTTAAAATAGGTAATTAGGATGAAGTGAAAAATTTTCAGCAACCTATCTTTATATAAATTAAAATCGATCTGTTCAAAATACATTGGATTGGAAATACAACTTAATCAATATTGAACGGGCCAAAATAATCACGATATTTATTGAGTCCTAAATAAATGAATGCCAAAGCTTTACTGCTTGTTTATAAATCCTGTAATTTCTAACAAACAAAATTAAAATCATGCTCAAATCATCGAAACTATTGTCAACTGTAATCCTGATCACTGCATTTTTCATCACCGGATGCGCGCAACAGCAACAACAAGAGGAAACAACTCAGAAAAAAGCAACACCTTCAACCAATTATACCAAAGCCGTTGCTGTTGTCCACCCCACAGAGGGCGACAGTGTAAATGGTACCGTTACCTTCGAAAAAACTTCTGAAGGTGTGCACGTACAGGCTCAACTTTCCGGTCTGGCAAAAGGTCGCCACGGATTCCACATCCATCAATATGGCGACTGCAGTGCCAGCGATGGCACCTCAGCCGGCGGTCACTACAATCCAGCAGGTAATGATCACGCAGGTCCTACTCAAGATAATCGTCATGTAGGTGATATGGGCAACATCGTTGCCGGCGGTGACGGTAATGCCAACATCGATTATACCGATCCGGTAATTAAGCTTAACGGCCCGAACAGTGTAATTGGTCGTGCTGTTGTCGTTCATCAAGGCGAAGATGATCTTGAATCGCAACCATCAGGAGCTGCCGGTCCACGAATAGGATGTGGAGTCATTGGCATTGCAAATCCTGCAGCTGATACTACGCAATAACTCTCTGTCCGTAATTAATGACTTACTTACCCGCCTGTGATTTTGATCTTGTCAGGCGGGTTTCTTTTATCACTCAAAACAATCCCATTATTCTACTCTAAGTTTGAGAGTGTCGCACCATTTCGACTGTGATAATTCGTAAGCCAGAAAAACAGTGCTATACCCGACAGGAAAACAAGTGTGGAGAATAAAATCAGGAGCAGATCGGGCCGGATGATGAGGATCGCACTGATGAACTGGACTACCAGAATAATATAGAGCAATACCGCTATGTAGAGTCGATTGACTTTACTGATAACGTACGCGCCCATCGGTGCCCCCAGTACAACTACGGGAATACAAACCAGCCAAAAATTGATCGCCTGGGGTTGCAGATCCTGCATCACAAATCCGTGTAGTAGTACTCCAACGACAGCATTAATGGCCATCAAAATAACCGAGGTCGGGGTAGCTATCTTTTCTGAAAGCCGGTATTTCAGCGTCACAAAGGCAAAAGAACAGATATCGATGCCATTCCCCAAGATTGCGCTCAGCACACCCCCGATAAAACCGATGGCTATGAGTTCCCACTTTTGCCCCTTGGTTAGGTCTGGCAGTGAACGAACCGAATCCCGTTTGCGGATGTGATTAATGAAAAAGAGTGCGATGCCATAACTCAGCCAAAAGGAAACAAACATCATCTTGGCATAAGCGGGAACTACATACGGGGCAATAAAATATGCCCCGAAAATAATGCCGGCCGTACCACCTATCGTGACTATCCACAGGTAGGTCTTCTCAATCGGAATACGTTTGGCGATAATCCACAGGGAAGCGGCGGTCATCCCGATGCTTTGAATAGCCAGGCTAAAGTTTCGGGCTACCGATGGATCGATCTCGAACATCAGTGTCATCACCGGATAGGCGATCGCTCCTCCTCCCTCCGAACTGGCTCCGGCGATGAACGAGCCGAATACCATTGTCACGGTCATGTACCAGTCGGAAAGAAAAAGGTGCCACCAGTTTTCAACAATCATCCATCCCAGCCATACCATGTATACTAATACAACCGGGAGTATAAATACCAAACCTAGCCGCTTGGCGTCATTCTCCAGCCACGAACTAAAAGTCTTCACAACAGGATTTTCTGATTGGTTTTCAGGTTAGAAGGGATCACAAAGGGCAGGATGACAGGCGCATAGTGAACCCGTACTGCCTTGCTACATACTAAACGCCCCACTCTTTGCATCTTGCCTGCGTACTATTCGGGCTTCCAGGAATTCATCTTGTCGTCAATTACTTCCCTGAGGCGGCTAACCGGTACGCGATCCTGTGTCATGTCATCGCGATAGCGGATGGTTACCGTATCCTCCCCTTCCGACTCAACTCCGTCAAAGTCCACCGTAATACAGAATGGGGTACCCGCTTCGTCCTGACGCCGGTAGCGCTTGCCTATGGAGCCAGAATCGTCATAGAGTATGTTGTAATCGTCGCGTAGATCGGCTTCAATCTTTTTGGCAAGGTCGATCAGCTTATCTTTTTTAATGAGAGGAAATATTCCCACTTTTCGCGGAGCTACTTTAGGATTTAGTTTTAAAACCGTTCGGGTGTCGCCGTCCACTTCCTCCTCGCGGTAGGCATCGCAAAGAACCATCATGACGGTCCTGTCCAGCCCCACCGAAGTCTCAATCACATATGGGATGTAGCGCTTCTGCTTAGCCTGATCGTAATACTCCAGCTTTTTACCGGAAAATTCCTGGTGTTGACTCAGGTCAAAATCGGTGCGGTTGTGGATGCCTTCAACCTCCTGCCAGCCGATCGGATATTCATACTGAATGTCGGCAGCAGCAGCGGCATAGTGTGCCAGCTTATCTTCCGGATGTGGTTCCGTACGAAGCTTGTGTGCACGGATACCCAGGCTCTTGTGCCATTCAAGCCGTTTGTTGAGCCACTGGTCATACTGCTCTTCATCGGTACCCGGCTCTACAAAATACTGCATCTCCATCTGTTCAAACTCACGCATGCGGAACACAAACTGCCGGGCTACCACTTCATTACGGAACGCCTTTCCGGTTTGTGCGATACCGAACGGTACCTGCTGGCGGGCGGTATCCATCACATTCTTAAAGTTCACGAAAATACCCTGGGCTGTTTCCGGCCTCAGGTATACCGCATCGTCATTATCGCCTGAAGAGACCGCACCGAACTGTGTTTTGAACATCAGGTTGAACTGGCGAACATCGGTCCATTTGAACGCGCCGGACTCGGGTGCCCGAATTTCGTTATCAATAATGATTTCATAAAGGTCTTCACAAATTCCATCACGGCTTCCGGCGGTATCGAGCTGTTCCTGAAGCTCATCGGCCTCTTCCGCTTTACCCTTGCTCCGCAGTTTGGCAATATGCCCTTCTATCAACATGTCGGCCCGGTAGCGCTTATTGGATTGCTTGTCATCAATCATCGGATCGTTGAATCCGGAGACATGTCCGCTGGCCTCCCACACTTTTGGATGCATAAAGATGGCTGCATCTACCCCAACTATATTATCATGTTTCTGGGTCATCTCTTTCCACCATACATCACGGATATTTCGTTTCAGTTCCACACCAAGCGGACCGTAATCATAGACGGCCCCGAGACCACCGTAAATTTCAGAAGATTGGAAAACTAACCCACGGGCTTTTGCTAATGAAACAATTTTATCAAGACTATCGAGTTCGGTAACAGGCATTAAGATTGCTACAATTAATTTAAATTCAGATTCAACGAAGCCAAAGATAAAAAAACTACGTTTAATTAATGAATTCTAGTTTTTTAATTCCGATATTCCATGCCTCCTGCGAATTTACCCGGTTTTTGAGCAAAAGCCGGAACAAGGAGGAATAGGATAATTTTTAAACCAATCAGAAATCTTAAAACAATGCACAGTTTCAACGTAGGAATACTCGGCGCAACCGGCGCTGTCGGACAAAAGTTCATCCGTTTACTTCGAAATCATCCCTGGTTCACCATCAAGGCCCTGGGGGCTTCTAAACGTTCGGCCGGCAAGATCTATAAACAGGCTGCTCACTGGATCGAGGATATTGAACTTCCCGAGACGATTGCGAAACTAAAGGTTACTACGTGTGAACCTGAGCATTTCAAAGATGTTGATTTCGTGTTTTCCGGTCTTGACTCATCCGTGGCGGGTGATATCGAACAAAATTTTGCCCAAGCGGGCTTCCCGGTAATCTCAAATGCTAAAAACCACCGTATGTTCGACTCGGTACCCCTGCTAATACCGGAGGTGAATCCTGGTCATATCGAGATGGTAAAAAACCAGGATTTCTCTGGAGATGGCAGTGGCTGGATTGTGACCAATCCGAATTGTGTGTGTATACCGCTCTCAATGGCACTGCGTCCGATCTTTGATGCTTTTGGCATAGAGTCGGTTGTCGTAACCTCCATGCAGGCGGTATCCGGCGCAGGCTATCCCGGTGTACCCAGCCTCGATATTCTGGGCAATGCCGTTCCGTTTATAGGAGGCGAAGAGGACAAAATTCACACAGAACCACTCAAATTGCTCGGTGCTCTCAATGATGACGGTACCATCTCACATGCAGGATTTGAGCTGCAGTCGACAGCAGTACGAATTCCAACGGTTAACGGACATCTGCTTTCCGTTGCGGTTAATCTGAAAGAGAAGCCTTCAAATATCTCTGATGTGCAGGATGCTGTTGAGAACTGGCGGAGCCCTATTGCAGATCTGGATCTTCCCTTTGCTCCCGAGCAACCGATTAAATTGTACAAGGAAGACCGGTTCCCGCAACCTCGGTTGCACTCCTCCCGTGGCAACGGCATGCAGCTGGGCATGGGACGGCTTCGTTCGGGTTCCGTTTTTGATATTTCATTTATCGCCCTGGCGCATAATACCATACGAGGTGCTGCCGGTGGTGCTATATTGAATGCGGAACTACTTGCTGAGAAGGGCTATTTCAGCTAAATTAAACGACTTGGAACAAGGGATGCCGATTGGAGAATGTGATTCTATATTCTCCACCATTCCTTGTTCTTATATTAGATATTAGAGGGTTTTGCAAAGTCTTCGATCAATCACGATTCATCAAGGTCATTGAGCTTGATTTCGGACATAACAAGTCGAACTTTAGAAATGAGCTTCTCCGCATCTTCCCGCTCTTTTCTCTTTATTTTTAGTTCACACTCTCCGTGATCCGCACCGGGAATATCCTCAAACACACGCAGTGAACCCGCCTCCAGAATAACCTTTGAACTGAACCAACCTTTTTTATACTCGACGGATTGCAGATCCCGCAACGGGATAGCAATCTCTTTTACCTCCGACTTCAGTATTTCCAACAAAGCATCTTTAACCTGGAACTCGAGTATTAATTGTTCTTCCTCCAGTTTTAACAGACCACTGGCTTTTTGTAGACCGTGATTTATCGCTGGTATCTCAAATTGAACCGATTTTGTCTCAAAGGGCATTTCTTGTTCTCACTTTATTCCTGGTAGTCTCCAAATCTCGAATCGCATCATTAGTTCATGCAAATAAGCATCTACCGGTCAAACTACCAAAAAATGAATAATATTCTGAGACAGTTGAGCAAATAGTCCCTTTTTTACCCCTCGGATAAACAATTCTAAAAAAAAATTAAAAAAAACTGTAAGGATTGCCCTGCTTACCGGTCTATAATAGTGAAGACTGAGATAACTCATCTTACACAAGCCGTTGAATGAGAGAGCACATTCAATGTCCTTCCGGGGTGAAGGGATTGACCTCCCTTCATCCTCTTATTATTTGTTGTTTCTATAGTATCGGTCTCCCCTTCTTATTTACTTAAAAAATATATTCACATGAGATGTTATATACTGGTTTTGTTCATCAACTTGACATTACTTTTCCCTTTTAGCGGAATTGCCCAAACCGTTGTTCTGGAAGATGATTTTGAAGACGAGGATATCACCACTTCACCATCTTGGGCCGGCGATACAGAAAATTTTACCACATTCGATGATTCCGGCAACAACCTTCTGCAACTCAATGCAGCCGATGCCGGGACCTCCTATCTGAGTACAACTTCTGCTGCAGCCTATGGCAGCTGGGAGTTTTTCATTCGGTTCGACAACTTTTCGCTCTCGGGTTCCAACAATGTTACCGTGTTCCTTATTAGTGATATCGCCGACCTGACGGGCGACGTCACAGGGTACGCACTTGTTGCCGGGGAGAGCGGAAGTGATGATGTCTTTGAACTAATTCGGTACGATCAGGGAGTTCCGGCTTCAACCATTTTAACCGGCACCACAGTTGTAAACGGCGGAGGTGATTATCAAATACAGGTTACACGTAATTCAAATGGAGAATGGACCCTCTCGGTTGCATCGGGATATGGATCAATTCCCACAGCTGAAGCAACCGGTACTGATAATACCCATACTACCTCTTCCTACTTTGGGTTTATGCCGGAATATACCTCTACCCGGAGCGATCGTTTCTTTTTTGATGATATCACAGTAACCAAGGCGCCGATTGAACTCGCATCCGTTAAAGTGATAAGCAACCTGGAACTTCGGATTAGTTTTACGGATAATCTGAATCCATCTACAGTCGAAAGTACTGACTTTGCTGTTGATCAAGGCATCGGTAATCCAACGGGCATATCTGTGGAAGGCAACGTGGTAGCTTTATCATACAATACACCGATTCCGGGAGGAGATTATACGCTTACGGTCAACGGAATCAGCGACCAGTCGGGAACTATCCTGCCTTCAAATACCACAATCGACTTTTCGCTATTTGATACTTTCCTGGATGGCGATATTGTGATCAACGAATTTATGTATAATCAGCCTGAAGGATTGGCAGAATATGTTGAAATTTATAATACGACGACTAAACAATTTAATCTCACAGGATGGAAACTGGGTGATACAAATGAACCAACCTCCATCAGCAGTGACACGCTTATTTTGAAGGCAAACGAATTCCTTGTCATTGCCACCGACACCACCACCCTATTTGATGCTTTTGGTACTCGGAACTACGTAGAAATGAGCAGCTTTCCCTCATTGAATAACTCGGGTGATGCAGTCCGGATCTATACCGCGACTGACTTACTGGTCGATTCCCTCTCCTATTCACCGGAATGGGGCGGAGACAACAGATCTCTTGAACGGAGATCCCCAACTACCTCAGCAACATATGAAGAAAACTGGGGACCGTCTCCCGATCCTACCGGTGGTACCCCCGGACTACCTAACGAGGTGGTTGAAGATATCCAACCATCACAAGTCACTGGTTATGAAATTATGGATGCCCAAACGCTCCTGATCTTTTTCAGTGAGCGGGTGACAAATAATTCAGCTGGCAACACCCTTAATTACTCACTGGATGGAGGTATCAGCATAAGTAACGCAATAAGCATGGAACCAGATACCGTGCAACTTCAGCTGAATAGTAGCCTTCAAAATGCTACCAACTATACACTTACCCTCTCCGGTGTTGAGGATATCTTTGGAAACGCCATTAATAGTTTTCAACTAAACTTTACCTACTATGAAATATCTGAGGCTGAGTCTGGTGATCTTTTCGTAAACGAATTCATGTTTGATCCTCCCGGTAACGCCACCGAATACATCGAGCTCTACAATCCCACTCAAAAATCTTTGAACCTTGAGGACTGGACCCTAAATGATAACACCGGCTCCCAAAAAGTGATCACCCATACCCGCTACGTACTTCCACCCGACTCATTCGTGGTGCTTGCCCCCGATAGCAGTCTGTTGAATGTTTATCCTGAATTCAGCCTGGTAGTTATGGGAAACAGCTTCCCTTCCCTGAACAACAGTGGGGATGATATCGTGATACGACGGGCTGACGGCTTGCTCCTTGATTCACTGAGTTATAACTCTGACTGGGACGGGAACGAAATTGCACTGGAACGACGAACG
>JBEPXS010000097.1:0-10170 GCA_041641755.1 Balneolaceae bacterium | reverse complement strand
TACTCACCTGGATATAGCTTCTCAATCACCGCTTGGCAGCGGGATAGTAAATATTATAGCTGTACGCGTGGAATTTCAGTCAGACAGTAACCGCTTTACTTCCGGAAATGGGACCTTTCAGTCTGGAAGCCTACCTTACCTGGAAAAAAATGACATTAGTATTGATCCACTTCCACATGACAAATCCTATTTCGAATCCCATCTGGAGTTTGCTCAAAACTATTTTGAACGAATTTCCGGTGGTCAACTATCGGTTAACTACAGGGTATTGCCGGATATATACCAATTAGATCACAAAATGGAGTTCTATGCGCCAACAGGTCAAAATTTTACTAACGAAAAGCTGGCCCGGTTATCCCAGCATGTATGGAAGAAAGTAGAGGAACAGGGTGGATTCGACTCTTCCGGTTTGGATCCTCAAAAAACGGCATTCATTATCTTTCATGCCGGTGTGGGCAGGGATATTGAACTCATCGGCACCTCGCTGGATAAAACTCCGCAGGACCTTCCATCAATTTATTTAAGTACACGGGCTCTTTCTGACCTGTTAAATGAGCCGAATTTTGAGGGATTTCCCCTAAATAACGGAAACTTCCGAATCACCAATACTCTGATTTTACCTCGAACTTTATCCCGTCGTGGGGTGGACGTCAGCGACACAGAATTTGTTCTGCAACTTTCAACAAACGGGCTAATTTGTGCTACTATCGGCAGTCACCTGGGATTACCTGACCTATTCAATACCGAAACCGGAACCTCTGGCATCGGCCGTTTTGGGCTGATGGACGGAGCTTCGATCTTTTCCTATCAGGGACTGTTTCCTCCAGAACCTTCCGCCTGGGAAAAAAGCTATATGGGCTGGACCTCTCCGTTCAGTATTGATGCGGATGATACAAATCCTATTACTCTGGCAGCAGCCTCCCTTCAGCAGCCCTCCGGTTCAGTAGCCAGGTATTCTATCTCAGGAAAAGAGTACTTCCTGGTTGAAAACCGACATCGAGATCCAGAAAATGATGGGGCGATTCTAACGATCCGCCGACCTGACGGCACTGAGGTACAACAACATTTTGATAACCGGGATGAAACTTTTGTAAACCAGGGAACTGATTTTGCGGAGCTGTTCACTCCCGGAGTGCTTGTAGATGTGGATAACTTCGACTGGAGTTTGCCCGGGGGTCTGGATCGTGGTGTAGACAATGAGGCCGGTACTTCGGACGATCGTCCACTTAACGGCGGTATGCTTATCTGGCATATAGATGAAGCGATCATCGAACAACAAATTTCCCGTGGCATGGTAAACGCTAACCCTGACCGTCGTGGAGTGGACCTGGAAGAAGCCGACGGAGCACAGGATATCGGTCGCCCTGTCGATGGACAAAATGCTGATTTTATCAATGGGACTGCTTTTGATTTCTGGTGGTCGGGCAATGACGCTTCTGTTATTACAAGTCCTGGCGACACCCTCAGACTTTATGAAAACAGATTTGGTCCTGATACCCATCCCAACAACAGTAGTAACTCCGGATCCCAAACATTTTTTGAGTTTTATGATTTCTCTGATGCGGGTACTACGACCAGCTTCCGGGTCAGGTCAGCCAATAATGAGACTATCCGTGCCCTTTCTCTGCCGGCGGATACCCTCCCCAACAACCAGAGTTATACTCCTGCAGGTGACCCTTACTGGGGTAATTATCCACTGTCACTAACGATTTATACTTCGCAACAGGATAGTTTCCTTGTTATACCCACCAATCGAACGACGTATGCTCTTCAGTTAAATTCCGAACAGGATCCTTTTACCGATTTCCAGACGGGCTCACCACAGCAGCCGTTTTTGGGGCAGCGACTTGTTCTGGCTGAAAAATCCGAGACGAACGATATAAATATGGGCGCCTGGAATTGGGACGGCAGCCAGTGGCTGAATGGCTGGAGTGCTGTTGGTATCTCAAACCGCGGATTCTTGAGTTCCGAAAACGGATCTGTGCTTTTCCTGGATTTTACCAACCGTCGGTTTAATCTTTCAGATGGTTCTGCGCTGTCTAACCTACCCAATCCACAACAACGTTCTTCCCCTCTCGGTGGCAGAAGAGCTATCTTGTCACAAAATGAATTTGTACTTGAGGATTCACCCATAAACTTCTCTGTTTCCGGAACAGGTGCCCGACGCCTATACACCGGAGCTTTGCAGCTCTCCCCGAATCAAAACCTGTTTTACCTGATGGAGGATGACTCTTTTTATCTGATAGATCCTGAAGCTGCCAATCCAAAAAAACTACTATTTACATCCCCGGGGTTTGGCTGGCCCGCTATGGCAGACTTTGATAACGATCGTTACCTCGATTTCCTTTTTGTAAACCATGAGCAAAATCGTCTGGATGCAGTAAATTCTAATGGTGCTTTTCTGAACAATTTCCCACTAAATCCACCCAAAGGTAGCTATTTTACCGGAACCCCGCTTATCTCGGATCTGGATGGTGATCAATCACCTGACCTTATTATCACTGTACAGGATTCAGTCTCAATGAACCTGTTTGCATACAACCAGCAGGGACAACTAAAATCGGGATTCCCTCTCTATGTCGGTACGGTTTCAACCCCAAAAAACCAGCCAGTTCACCCTGTTATCTCTGGTAAAGGGGTTTATGCGGTAAGCCACCACGGTGATCTAAAAGCATGGGATTTCCCACGCATGCAAAATACCAGGTGGAAAAGCCGATACGGCAATGAGTCGTTCAACAAGGTTACCGGTCGAATTTCACAGGCAGAATCACCACCCAGCATCAGCACGGTGTTGGTCCCCGAAGAAACCTACAACTGGCCCAACCCGGCACAGGACGAAACGTACATCCGTTACCAAACCTCCGGTGCGGGTAGTGTGGAAATCAAAATCATCACCGTAAATGGTCGTGTGGTATTTGATGAAAAATTCGATTCAAATGGTGGGACTCCTGAAGAGCAACGTGTCTCTACCATAAACTGGGGTAGCGGTATCTACCTGGCACAGGTCACAGCAAGGGTAAACGGTCGGGAATCCACAAAACTGATTAAAATTGCTGTTGTGCATTAATGGCAAGGCTTAACAAACATACCGGTTTACTGATTGGAGTGGTTGGATTAGTTCTAATATTCAACTCACAAGTCACTGCCCAGGTCTCCCCTTCCAATTACGATTATCCGTACCAACATCTGCAATGGTATACCCTGGAAAGTGAACATTTCCTGATCCATTTCCAGGAAGGAAACAGCCGTAGCGCACAAGTAGCCTCTCGTATAGCTGAAGAGGTTTATCCACATATTACCGAACTTTATCAGATAGAGCCCGATTCCAAAACCAATATAGTACTCAACGACCGGGAAGACTATGCCAACGGCGCTGCCTACTTTTTTGACAACCAGATAGATATTTGGATACCTGCCCTGAACTCCCAGCTGCGTGGTACGCACGACTGGCTTCGTGACGTAATCAGTCATGAATTCACCCATATTGTACAGCTTAAGGCCTCAATGAAGCGTAGCCACAATATACCCGCCATCTATTTTCAGTGGCTCTCATATGAAGATGTAAGGCGTCCCGATGTACTTTATGGATATCCCAATGGACTCATTACCTTCCCTTTCTCTTCAGTCAGCGTTCCAGGCTGGTTTGCCGAGGGCGTTGCCCAGTATCAGCGAACAGGCTGGTCTTATGATATCTGGGATTCTCACCGTGATATGGTTCTCCGCACAGCTGTACTAAACAACTCGTATCTCTCATTTGACGAGATGGGAACCTTCAGTTCAAAAAACCGGCTTGAGCGCGAACAGGTGTACAACCAGGGGTTTGCCTTTACCACCTATTTGGCTCAAAGGTTTGGGGAGGAAGTATTTAGACATATAAGTCTCGCTCTTGGCCGTAGTGGGACAACAAAAATTGATCAAGCTATTGAAGAAGTGACCCGAACGAACGGACATCAATTGTTCAACGAGTGGATTTCAGATAAGAGATCATTCTATAAATCTGCGGTCGAAAAAATATATCCGGGCAAATCTTCAGTAATCGAAACGGAGGGCTTTTTTAATTTTTATCCTTCTTTTTCTCCCGGCAACACCAAGATAGCCTATCTGTCCAATAAGCACATTTCAGAATCTGCGGTTTCACTTTTCGTAAAGGATACCAGTAAGACCAACGGGCAGCTGACCCGGCTTAACCTCGGGCCCATTGCAGGCAATGAATACGACAAATACAGTTGCGGCTTTGGAGATGCTCCCTTGATTGTACGCATCCGCTCCGCCTTCTCCTTCTCTCCTGAAGGAGACCGGCTCATTTTTACCCGTGCCGATCTCAACAACTATGGAGAGCGCTATAACGATCTGTTCATATATGATTTTAAATCGAAACAGACCTTAAAACTTACTAAAAATGCCCGTCTGCACGACCCGGCGTGGAGTCCCGATGGAGAAAAAGTCGCTGCCATACAGGTCAGGCAAGGCACGGCAAACCTGGTTCTGGTGAATCCGGTAACCGGTTCAATTGAACATCTGACCCAATATGAGGATGGAGAACAGCTTTATACTCCCGAATGGAATCCACAACAAGACCAGATCTACTTTTCATATGCTGAAGATCACGGACGATCGATACGAAAATTTGATCTGGAAAATAGACAGGTGAAGACCATCTTACGAAAACAGTACTTTGATTACCGGGATCCGGTTTTCGGGGAAAAAGGCCGGTACCTTTATTATTCTGCAGATCCGGATGGTATCTTTAACATCTATCGAGCCCCGGTTAACAATATCCGGCAACCTGAAAAACTAACCAGCGTTACCGGAGGAGCTTTTATGCCGGCGATAAAAGATAACAAGCTTTTGTATTCGGAATATCGTGAGGGAGGATATAAAATTGTATCCAAGGAGATCCCACAAGATCCCAATAGCATTATCTGGGGAAGCTATCAACCCATATACGATGAAAGCGTTTCCCTGGTGGGTACAGAGAAATATAAAGCTCTAAAACAGTTCGATGATTCAGATATCGATCCACTGGGAGCCTCCACCATGGCACGGGCCGACACCAGTCGTATTTCAATTGAAATATCCACTGCAAATGTTCCGGATCAGCGACAGCTTTACCAATACGATCAACAGTTTACCAGCTTTAACTTCTATCCCGTGATTCGTTTTGACAATTATTCCAAGTTAAATGGCAGCAACAGCTCTCTTTTAAGATCAGGAGAACTCGGCCCACTTGGAGAAAACCTGCTGAGGGATCTGAAACTGGGTACCTATTTTGAATCGCGGGAGGTGACGGACCGACTCAACATTTTTGGCGGAGCCCTGCTTGGAATTGGTTCGAGAGGAGCAGACGGTATCGGGGATTTCTTCAGTCCTGCCCGGCTTACCGATCTGGACCGGGACCTGTTCCTTATTACCGAGTACCAGGGGCTGCCGTTTATCAAGAAGAGATGGTCCCCTACCCTGTCCCTTGAATTTTACAATATGCGTCGTAATGTCGATGGTGGACTATCTGTAGAAGAGTTTCCCTGTACCTCCTGCCTGCCCGATACTACATCAGTGGATATAGCGTATAATATCTGGGAGATCGACCTGTTTTTGCGCAGTAAAATAAATTCCCATTCATTGGTTGAACTCGGAGCCGGCTACACGCCCTACCGGGTTCAGACCGACGCGTTCTTTTCACAGGAACTCGGGCAGCTTATTCCTTCCAGTTCTACTGAATATTACCGAAGTATCCTGCTGACATCGGCCTACATCTATGAACGATTTCTGCCTTATCCACATAACGATACCGCACCCATAGGCCTTCGAACAAGTCTGAGGTATAACTTTAGACCCAGTGAACTACTCAAGGAATTTGAGGTCGAGGATGGTACGCTTTCTCCTGTATATCAATCCGTTAATAACCATTCACTCGAAGCCAGTGCAAGATATGGTTTTAAACTTGGAGAACAGAGTACCGGACAGATCTACACCCGTTTTTTCAGTTATTTCAATTCCCCGGGCGATTCGTTTTACCTGGATTACATCGGGGGTTTTACCGGGATGCGTAGTTATCCCTACTTTGCCCTATCAGGCAATACTACCGCTTTTACACAGTTATCCTATATCATTCCTGTTTTTACCGGTATCCATGAACAAGTCGGGCGCCATACATTCGATAAACTATTCCTGCGCTTTTTCGGTGAAATTGGTAACGGATGGGACGGCCCACCGGGTTCGGGATCCAACTTAAAGACCGGTATCGGTGCAGAATTGCGATTTTCATTTAACAGCTATTACCTGTATCCTCTGAAGTTTTTTATCAGCGGAGCCTACGGATTTAATAAATTTGATGTTACCTTACCTGAAGAGTTTATCACCAGATCAGCTTCAAACACGGTAAGCTATGGAAGAGAGCCGCAAATCCACTTCGGATTGACCTTTGACTTCGAAATACTGAATCATGATTAAAAACTTCATCTTCAGCCTTTTTTTCCTGCTTGGGTGTGGTGTACTTTCTGCCCAGCCATTGAAGAGAAATCTGCCTTTCAATATCCAAAAAACGGAAACAAAACAGGAAGAACGCGCAACTGTATCTATGAAGGATTTCCGGTATCAGTCCCAAAGAACTTCCTCTGCCGGTCTGATATATTCCATGCAAACCAAACCGGGATTAGCCCTGCTTAGCTCTGCACTGGTACCAGGCCTCGGACAAGCAGCTAATAACAAATGGCTTCGCGCCGGAGTTTACTTCGCAGCAGATGTTATTCTGTTGATAGCCCACCTTCGTACCCAGGATCGTGCCGAGCAGCTCCACCAAAACTACAAACAGTTCGCCAATAATAACTGGAGTGTAGTGACTTATGCCAAATGGCTGGTTGACTATCATCAACAAAACGGTATCAGTAATCCACATATAGATGACCTTGAGCAGCAGGTGCAGGGACAAGACCCAGCCTACGATCCCAATACTGACTGGAATGTCGTAGATTTGAAACTGCTAAGAAATGTAGAGCGCAATACTCCATACGTCTTTCCAGAACAAACTGGTAATATTTTCTCCCATGTTATGCCCGGATATGGCTCTCAACAGTACTATGAGCTCATAAGCAAGTACTATCAATTTGGTCCCGGGTGGAATAACTTTGGGATGAACCGCCAGGGAGAATCCCTGGACAGTATCTACCAGCTGGCGTGGAATGGCAGTGACATGCCTCCTCACTTTTTTCAAGGAGCCACCCTGGCCGATCAATTTAATGACAAATACAGGATAGCTGGAAACATGCTGGCATATATGATCTTAAACCATGTAGTTTCTGCCTTTGATGCATTCATCACTGTAAAGCTTAACATCAGCCGGCTTGAAGCAACTCCAGGTATTTTCGGACCTCAGCAATTTTCCCTAAAATATCATTTTTAAGAAAACCGTTATGAACTGTATCTTCTGAACATCATGCTACAATACCTGAAACAAATATTTACCAGTAAAAAATTTTACTACAGTCTGCTTGGTTTAGTGCTGTTGGGATCCGGTTCGCTGCTCGTGCTTGACGAGGTGATTATGCCGGCCTATACCAACTACTATGAGGGTGTAACGGTACCGGATGTAAGAGAATTATCGCTCACTGAAGCCGAGGAGCTATTGACCTCTTACGGACTGCGATATGAAGTGACCGACCGGCGGGCTAATTCGGCATTCCCGGAAGACTACGTGATAGACCAAACACCCACTCCTGCCGAAATTGTAAAACCAAACCGAAAAATTTATCTGACGGTAAATACGGAGTCTCATCCTACCGTAACAGTTCCGGAAGTAGTAAATCTTTCCTATCGCAATGCACGCATTCAGCTGCAAAACTACGGGCTGACAGTGGGAACAGTGAGCTACGAATCTTCCAGGTTCAAGAACACTGTAATGCGCCAGTCGATTGAACCCGCCGACACAGTAGAAAAAGGTACGGCAGTTGATCTTGTTGTGAGTGATGGGCTTGGAGAAAAGATGGTGGATGTTCCCAACATTATCGGTCTGCGGCTAACCGAGGCCCAACAAAAACTGCGTGAAGCAGGGCTGCGAATCGGTGATTTTACGTATCAACCCAGCAAGGAAGTTGCAGCCAATACGATTATTGATTTTTCTCCCAAACAGAACCGGGTCGTTGAGGGCGAAACGATCAACCTTACTATTGCCGAACGCTTTGATGCAAAAGAAGAAAGCGAATCGGGTGCTGTAAGCGTAGATACTACGTATGTGCAACCAGACTCACTTCAACAAAACAATCAAAACTAGTTATGGATATACAACTTCCCGTGCTGGCACCCTCTATACTGGCATCCGACTATGCAAAACTTGCTGAACAGGTCCATGAGTGTGAAAAAGGCGGGGCCCAATGGATACACTGCGATAGTATGGACGGCCATTTTGTACCCAATATAACGTTCGGACCGGGGATAGTAGAGGCTGTGGGACGGGTTACCGATCTCTTCCTGGATGTGCATTTGATGATTGAAAATCCCGACCGGTATATCGAAGAGTATGTTGACGCTGGTGCCGACCAGATCACCGTACACTACGAAACGTGCACTCATCTGCATCGGACGCTGCAGGTAATCAAACAATATGGAATATTAGCCGGAATAGCTGTAAATCCGGCTACTTCGCTTTCTAATATAGAACCGGTTCTCGATCTTGTTGATATGGTGCTGGTTATGAGCGTAAATCCCGGTTTCGGAGGTCAAGACTTCATTCCAAAGACCTATGAACGGCTTCAGGAGATGGCTGCCTTTCGCGGGAAGAACAATCTCAACTACCTGATATCTGTGGATGGCGGGGTTAACCTGGATAACATTGAAAAAATTAGCCGGGCCGGTGCTGATGTACTTGTGGCTGGCAGTGCTGTATTTCAAGCAAAAAATATTCCCAAAAGAATAGAGGAACTACAAAAGAAGGCCACTGCAGGAAGTAAAGAATGGGTCTAGAATCTTTTGTTTTGGTTATACTGAACTACTACTGTGGGTTAAAACCGAGACTGATAAACTATTAGAAGGCTTTGCAAAACCCTCTCATTACTAAAATTTGCAACCAGCTATCAACAATCCAGCGATGAACACCACCAAAAAGAAACATTTCAAGCTTCTCTACAGATCACAAATTGTTTAAAACAATTCCTATAAATCCTTATCTTTATCCTTAATTAAGTTCAATTAAAGTTCGAGGAACGCCTATCGAAATAGAACAGAACATTGGTGAAGATACCATTCACATAGAGGATGTGGAACCCGTTCTTGTTCTTGGATTCCAGGATGAGCATCTCTCCAAAATTGAAGAAGCCTTCCCAGATACCAAAATCACCGTTCGGGGAAATAGCATTAAGCTAAAAGGACCCGAACCTGACCTGGAAGATCTGCGCGACGTAGTTCAAGAGCTGATTGAGATGGTTGAACGAAATGATGACCTGACCGAAAGTGATGTAGACACCGTTCTTGCCCTTAAAAAAGGCGATCAAACCGAACCCGCCAAAACCAATCCGCTGCGCGACCGTTCGGAGTCTGCGGAAGATTTTATATTGCACTCCCACTCCGGCGAAACAATTACCGCAAAGACGCCGGGCCAAAAAGAGATTGTCACTGCTTCTGAACAAAATGATATTGTATTTGCCATCGGTCCGGCCGGTACCGGCAAAACGTATACTTCGGTGGCACTGGCGGTACGCGCGCTCAAATCACGACAGGTAAAAAAGATAATCCTGGCACGGCCTGCGGTTGAGGCGGGTGAAACACTTGGGTTTCTGCCAGGTGACCTCCGGGAGAAGATAGATCCCTACCTGCGGCCTCTCTACGATGCCCTTGAGGAGATGATTGAATATGACCGTCTTGAGCTTCACCTGGCCAAAAACGTCATAGAAATTGCACCACTGGCTTACATGCGGGGACGAACCCTGAACAACGCTTTTGTAATTCTGGATGAAGCCCAGAACGCCACGAACATGCAGATGAAGATGTTCCTGACCCGTATCGGGTTTAACAGCAAAGCGATTATTACAGGCGACATCACGCAAACCGACCTTCCCCAGAAAAGACACTCGGGACTCATTTCAATCCAGGATATTCTGAAAGGAATCGAGGGGATCCGCTTTGTGTACCTGGACCAGGACGATGTTGTGCGGCATCGGCTTGTCCGAGAAATCATTGATG
>JBEPXS010000096.1:0-10245 GCA_041641755.1 Balneolaceae bacterium | reverse complement strand
TCGCCAATCCTCAAGCATTGGCAATAATGTGGCATTTATGGAGATGACAGCTCTTATCTAAATTTGTTGTGGCAGAAGTATACTCAATGCTAATTGCTCTTTTGGGCTCTTCTGCTTTATTTATGATATTCTTTTGATCTGGTTATAGTATTATCTTATCTAGGCAGAAGATAGATTTAACGCGGGTTTATCATGGCAGATCTATTAAAGACCGTAAGTGTGATTCAGGGGCTACCGCGCAATCTGGTAACCAACAATAAGTATTTGGTATGTTTTGCTCAGACTACAGAAGAGCTTAAAGCTGCACAACGCTTGCGTTTTGAAGTCTTTAATCTGGAGCTTGGAGAGGGGCTCGAATCCTCCTATAAAATTCAACGGGATGTAGATCCATATGATGACCAGTGTCACCACCTTATGGTCATAGAACGGAGCAGTGATAATGTTATCGGGACGTACCGTATGCAGACTTATCAAATGGCTCAACAAGAGAAGGGGTTTTACACTTCCACGGAATTTGAAGTTGAAGCACTACCTAACCGAATTTTACAAAACTCGGTAGAAGTAGGAAGAGCCTGTATTAAAAAAGGACATAGAAACGGTCGTGTTCTGTATTTACTGTGGAGAGGACTTGCCAAATATTTGATGCATACTGAATCCCGGTACCTTTTTGGCTGCTGTTCGATTACAAGCCAGGATGAGGCCGAGGCATGGCAGGTAATGGATTATCTGCAAAAAAAAGGTTATACCCACCCTGAACTTCGTGTTTTAACTAAACATAGCTATGAATGTAGTCCGAGAGATACAGCTTCCGATGGTTGGAGGCAGGTAAAACTTCCTCAATTATTTCGTCTTTATATGGATCTCGACGCCAAAGTGTGCAGCCCACCTGCCATCGATCGTGAATTCAAAACGATTGACTATCTTGTTATACTTGATACCGATACATTGGATGAACGGACGAGGACACTTTTTTTTAAGTAATAAAAAGACACTAAAAAATTGTAAATGACAAGCATACGGGCGGTACTTCGCTTTGCAACCTTGATCTTTTTGACTCTTGCGTTGTATCTGATCTACCTGACTGGTAAAAGCGTATTGCTAATACGTAATGTAGACTTTACCTCGTGGCGTATAAATATGGTACGCAAATGGGCAAAAGGTTTTGCAGCGATTATAAATCTTGACTTAAGGATTGAAGGAACTCCACCTGAAGCTCCTTTCTTACTGGTGAGCAATCATTTAAGCTATCTTGACATTATTCCATATTTTATCTTGATGGACTGTGTGTTTGTTTCCAAAAGTGAGGTAAGGTCCTGGCCAATCATCGGGCGTATTGCCAAAGATGTGAGTATTATTTTTATCAATCGAGATTTAAAGAGGGATATTCCGAGAGTAAATCGGTTGATTGAAGAAAATATTACCGAACAGCAAGGTATTGTGCTTTTTCCGGAAGGGACAACTACCAGGGGAGATCAAGTTAAATTTTTTAAATCCTCGTTGTTGCAATATGCAGCTTCTCGTAATTTTCCTGTATCTTATTCATCTATTACATATCATACCTCTGAGCCTGACAAGCCAGCGCATGAGTGGGTTTGCTGGTGGGGCGATATGACTTTCGTCGATCACTTTTTCAAGATGTTATATCTTAAATCCATTAAAGCCGTAGTTACTTTTGGAGAACACTACATACAGGCTACGGATCGAAAAGAACTGGCAAAAAAATTACATACACACGTACAACAACAATTTACACCTACGATTAAAGAAACACAGAGTGTCTATGACTAACGGAGTTTCACTGATTGCGATGAACATCCATTTTCTGGAACAAGGGTTAACACTTTTAAATGATATAGGAGATGATCTTTTTACGAACACCGACTCTGACCTTTACAAAAGTAGTGTAGCCAAACATCTCAGGCATGTACTCGAGCACTATCAAAGCCTGCTGGAAAGTGAAGACGGAAATGTCGATTATGATGATCGTCAGCGAAATGACCGACTTGAAAATGATCGAAACTATGCGATTGAAACTATTCGTACAATTATTGAGAGTCTGAAAAGCATAGAATTCCATCTTAAAAAACCTGTAAAGATTAAAAACAATGAAGATAATGGAGCCCAATCAGATCCGTGGGGCACCTCTAGCTATCAGCGTGAGTTACAGTTCTTAATTAGTCACACCGTTCACCATTATGCACTTATTGCCATAATACTTCGAATTCAGGGATATCTACCGGAGGAAGATTTTGGAGTAGCTCCCTCCACACTTCGTTACCAGAAGCAGGTACAAAACAAAGCAACAGGGTGATTCCCGGGACAGGTGATTGATGGATAAGAAGGGAGTTTCATGGTTACACGGTTGGAAACTTGTTGCGGTCGTATACCTTGTCTTATTGTTACTTTCTCATTCCTGGAGGGCTCTTCAACCAGACGTGCATGACCCCGAACCCGGCCAAAGAGTGGTGACTGTTAATCAGGTTCGTGGAGATTCTGTACTTCAGGACCGTACTCTGGATATTGCGTACAGAAATAAATATAAGGGGGATCAGGAGAATCCTCCTGTCATTCTGCTACTTCACGGAAGCCCGGTTGGCGTTCCATTTCTGCCTGAGTTAATCAATGAACTTTCAGTGAAAAATAGAGTGATAGCCCCCGACTTTCCCGGATATGATGCCTCAGGCCGGGAAATACCAGACTATTCGATGAAAGCATTTTCTGTGTATATGGATCAAATGCTTGACAGTTTGAATGTGGATCGGGTTCATGTGGTTGGATACAGTCTTGGATCCGGCGTAGCATTGTACATGTCCCATCTTTTTCCTGAAAAAGTTGCTTCGATTGATATGTTATCTGGGCTTGGAGTGCAGGAATTAGAACTCTTGGGCAGCTACCAGCTCAATCACGTAATACACGGTGGGCAGCTAGCCTTAATCTGGTTACTGCATGAGGGGATACCACATTTTGGACTATTGCATGATTTCCCCCTGAATGTACCCTATGCAAATACTTTTTATGATTCAGATCAACGCCCATTGAGAGACTATCTCAAAGAGTATAAAAAACCTATGCTCATACAGCATGGAAAAGAAGATGGACTTGTGCCTTTGGCTGCTGCAAGAGAACACCATCGGCTCGTCCCACAAAGTAAACTTCTTCTTTATGAAGGCGGACACGCTATTGTAAAATCGCACTATGAGAAGATAGCAGGAGATATAAACAGGTTTATTCAACAAGTAGAACAAGGCAAAGCCCGAACGTACGCAGAGGCACCCGAAGAACGGGCCAGAGAGGCTCGTAAACCTTTTAACGATGTTGATTTTGCCAAGGCAGAAGGAGTAACACTGTTTATAATAATGCTCCTCGTCATTTTTTCATCGTTTGTCAGTGAAGACCTGGCCTGTATCGGTGCAGGACTACTTGCTGCAAGGGGAATTATTGGCTTTATGCCTGCTATTATTGCTTCTTTTTTAGGAATTGTCATTGGTGATTTTATCGTCTTCTTAATGGGACGGTGGATCGGAGAGCCAGCTGTACGGCGAGCACCTATTAAATGGTTTGTCTCCAAAAAAGACCTGGAACGGAGTGCTGACTGGTTTAGAGTACGAGGTCCTATGATTATAATTGGCAGCCGTTTTGTGCCGGGCAGTCGGTTCCCGACCTATTTTAGTGCTGGTATGATTGGAATGAGTTTTTGGACATTTGCTCTTTATTTCATAGTCGCCGGTATTGTGTGGACCCCACTTCTGGTTGGATTATCGATGCTTGTAGGTACCGAGCTCATCCGTTATTTCCAGGTATATCAAGACTATGCCATCTGGGTGATACCAGGGATGATCCTTTTACTATTTTTGTTTGTGAAATTCATTTTACCGGCTGTAACATGGCGTGGTCGCAGATTGGTGATCTCTCGATGGCGCCGGCTTACACGATGGGAGTACTGGTCGCCCTATTTGATTTATACACCGGTAGTTTGTTATATAGTGTATTTATGGGTGAAGTTTAGACGTCTAACTACTTTTACAGCTACAAATCCCGGGATTCCGGATGGAGGATTTATCGGCGAATCGAAATCTGATATTCTCTATAAACTAAAGCCGTGTGGAAAGGTACCGGTATTCAAGAAAATATCTGCTGAGCTGAATGATTGGGAAAAGTTTATAACCGCCAGAGAATTTATTAAGCAGCAAGACCTGGAATACCCGGTAACTCTTAAACCAGATGCCGGACAACGGGGGTTTGGTGTAGAATTCCCCCAAAATGAGGATCAGCTTCGAATGGTCACGGAAGGTGTTGATTACGATCTTATGGTACAGAAATACATCTTTGGAAAAGAATTTGGTGTTTTTTATTACCGGTATCCGAATCAAGAACAAGGCCATATTTTTTCAATAACTGAAAAACGCCTGCCTATCTTGACTGGTGATGGTGAACATACCTTGGAGGAACTGATATTGATGGATGACAATGCCGTATCATTGGCAAAGCTTCATTTCAAAGAACATCAGGACCATCTGTATGACATTCCGGAAGAGGGGGAAGAGATTCAACTGGTAAAAATGGGAACCCATGCTCGTGGTGCTCAGTTTTTTGATGCTACAGATTTAGTGACGGATAAACTCACTGAAACCATGAATAGTATCGCCTCTCATTTTAATGGATTTTATTTCGGTCGTTTTGATATTAAAGTTCCATCTAAGGAGGATCTGAAAAAAGGATCTAATATAGAAATACTTGAGGTAAATGGTGTAACATCGGAATCTATAGTTATTTACGACTCTAAAAATAGTTTTATCGATGCAGAAAGAAAGTTGATGAAGCAGTGGAGAATGGCTTTTGATATTGGAAATGAGAACCGAAAAAAAGGTCATTCCCTGAGCTCTGTAAAGAGTCTTATTAGTAGCCTTATTGAGTATGGAAACAGGTAATCGAAGTTTTCGTTTTTGTTATAACCTTTTTTCTAAATTCGCTACTTTACCAATACGAAACAATGCACCTGCAGCTTATATGCGTAAAGCTAAATCGACACAGATCAGTACCATGCCTGAAGAAACCTCCACGATACTAAAAACAACATTACTTTGGGTTTTTCGAATTATAGCCGCGGGAATTTTTCTGCAAACGCTCTATTTTAAGTTCACTGCAGCACCGGAATCGGTATTTATATTTGAAAATGTTGGTATGGAGCCTTGGGGCAGAATAGGATCGGGTATTATCGAATTGATTGCGGGACTATTACTGCTGTGGCCTAAAAAGTCCTGGCTTGGTGCAGCAATTGGACTGGTAACGATATCGGGAGCTATATTTTTTCATATTACCACACTGGGTATTGAAGTGCAGGGTGACGGAGGCACATTATTCTATATGGCACTTATTGTATTTGCCAGCTGCTCTGGAATACTTGTTCTACAGCGACAAAGAATAACCCAAAAGGTGAAAAATCTGTTTTCTAATTAATTTTTTATAAGAGGTTCTTTCCTTCGGTCTCACTCAATAATCTTACCTAAATAATACTGCCCCCGTATTTCGCCCTCGTCTTTGATAACCTCCGGCATAAATCCCCATTCCTGGAAACCGAATTTTTCCAGCAGACCGATGCTTGCATCATTTCCGTCTATAATAACTGCCAACAGTACCCGCTTATTTAGCTTGGGGCATTGTTCCAGGCAATGCTCTACCAGTTTCGTACCGATATCCTGTCCGTGGTGTTTGAAGTCAACATAATAGGTGATTTCCCCGACTTCATACAAAGCCTCTCGTCCTCCGCGATAAGGAGATATCGAAGCCCAGCCCAAAATAGTATCATCTTCTTCATACACATAGATCGGATATCTATTGGGATCATGTTTGTTGAACCAGTCTTGCCTTTGATCTTCATTGAGCGGGTGCAGGTGGGCCGTACAAAATTTGGCGTACACAGCCTGATTATAGATGTAATCGATATCCGACAGGTCTTCTTTTTGGGCAATGCGTATCATATTAAACGGCTCTGATGATTTGATTTTCAGTAAGTGCTACGTTAGGAGCCCCACAAGATACTAAAAAGGGCTGATTCCCAATTTAGGTAAAATATTATGAATTATTGATATCAACCGTTTCTTCAAAATTTTGCTATTCATAAGTTCTTCATCTTCACTACATTACTTACCTGACTAAGTGATTTTGCAGGCAAGTTTTCAAAACGATTATTCTAATGTTTAATCCAATGAGCTCATTCTGATGGAAGACCTGCTTTATGCCCGCCTACAGATGGCCGTTTCGCTTGGCTTTCATATCATATTTGCCTGTATTGGTATGGCGATGCCGTTTTTAATGGCCGTAGCTGAATATCGTTGGATTAAGACGGGAAAAATAGTATACCGTGATCTGGCCAAGGCCTGGAGTAAAGGAGTAGCCATATTCTTTGCAACGGGAGCGGTCTCCGGCACCGTGCTTTCTCTTGAACTGGGATTGCTCTGGCCCACCTTTATGGAACATGCCGGGCCGATCTTTGGAATGCCTTTCTCATGGGAGGGAACTGCCTTTTTTGTGGAAGCGATTGCTCTTGGTTTTTTTCTATATGGATGGGATAAACTAAATAAATGGGTGCATTGGACATCGGGCCTGCTGGTGGGAGTATCGGGTGTTGCTTCCGGCATTTTTGTCTTGGCTGCAAATGCATGGATGAACAGCCCGGAGGGCTTCGACTGGGTAAATGGACAGGCTATCAATGTAGACCCGGTTGCCGCTATGTTTAATGATGCATGGTTTTCGCAGGCGCTGCATATGACGATAGCTGCTTTTGTTGCCACTGGATTTGCTGTTGCCGGGCTCCATGCTTTTTTACTTCTCAGAAATCGTGACTCCATTTTTCATCGTAAGGCGATGAAGATTGCTCTGACCATCGGCGCAATTGCAGCATTGTTACAGCCACTCAGTGGTGATTATTCTGCAAAAGATATGGCCGAGCGACAACCTGCAAAGCTTGCTGCTATGGAGAGCCATTTTAAGACCGAACGTTATGCCGATCTGTATATCGGTGGTATACCGGATCAACAGAATAGAGAGGTTAACTACGGCATTCAGATACCCGGTCTCCTTAGCTTTCTCGCTCACGGCTCGTTCGATGCCAAAGTAACGGGATTAGAGGAGTTTCCTGAAGAGGAGTGGCCCCCGGTCCTGATTACCCATATCGCTTTCCAGGTGATGGTTTTTTGCAGTATAATAATGGCGCTGGTTGGTTTGCTGTATCTTATTTTGAACTGGAGATGGAAAGAGCGGATTAATCGGCGGTGGTTCTTATGGCTTGTTGGATTAATGACGCCCCTCGGGTTTATAGCGGTAGAGGCGGGATGGACTGTTACAGAAGTGGGACGACAGCCCTGGATCATCTACGGCATCATGAAAACGGAAGACGCACTCACCAATATGCCCGGTCTGGAGTATCCGTTTTATCTCTTTACCGGCCTGTATCTTTTTCTTTCGATCATTTTGATCTGGCTCATGAAGCGTCAAATTACTACGTTGGAAGAAAAATATGAGTCGGTTTAACATGGATAATTGTCAAATATAGAAAAATACCTAAATAAAACAGTAGGTTATGAATTTGAGTAAAACTGCGAGTCTGTTGTACACGCCCTTGCTGTTTGTCCTGGAATATATGTTCAAGTTTTTTGCCGGTGTTGGAGCAGCGATTGTTCTGGCGGCTGAAGGTTCGTTTATTATGAAAACCGGAGCAGGATTTAATTCCCTTATCCCGGCTCTTCGACAAATTTCGGATATCCCCGGACAACTGGGCTATATTGCCAAGGTGGTTAACGACTACCAAACGTTAACGGCCGCTTCATTCAATGAACGATATGGGGGAGAGGCGGTCAGTCTTACCATGGATCGCCTGAATGAGGGAGTTAACTACATCCAGGATGTGTATCAAAATTTAACTCAACAACCTGTCACCACCATCACGGCATCAATCATCGTATTTTTGATATTTTATCTGATTGGTCGAATTTCACGGTTCACCCGGCAACGAGGGAAGGGATCTGTAATAGACAGGGTAGAACGCAAACTGGGTCAACAGGTATTCGAAGGTTCACACAACACTGATAACATCCAATAAGAAATAGTGCTCGTAGATATAATTATATTTTTCCTGGGATTCGCACTTGTGTTGTATTGCCTGCTTGGAGGTGCCGATTTTGGTGCGGGAATCCTGGAATTATTGGTCGGTAAACACAACTGGAAGCTGGTAGACCGGGCGATAAGTCCGATCTGGGAAGCCAACCACGTGTGGTTGGTGTTGGTGGTTGTTATCCTGTTTATGGGCTTCCCATCAGTCTATTCGACCATAACGCAGTACCTGCACATTCCAATAATTCTGTTGCTTGTTGGAATTATTCTGAGAGGTACCGCTTTTACTTATCGCCACTACGATGCCCGCAAGGATGTAAGCTCAAAAGCTTATGATTGGGTATTTCGCCTCTCTAGCCTGGTCTCCGCTTTTTTTATCGGGGTTATTGTTGGTGCTTCCATTTTAGGCCGTATAAGCCTGGAACCTGAAACCTTTTACGAAGGCTTTGTTAGACCCTGGTTCAACCTCTTTTCTGCAAGTGTGGGATTGTTTACGATGTTCCTGTTCAGTTTTCTTGCGGCAGTATATTCAATGGGGGAATCCCGTATGAAACCAGAAAAACAGCTTCTTTCAAGGATTGCCCGATGGTTAACCATTGCTGTGGTTTTAAGTGGTGCAGCGGTATTTCTTATCGGTGAGATGAGCAACTTGTATTTACTGTCCCGGTTCATCTATTCTCCGATTGCCATCGCAGCGGTGATATTGACTGCCATAATTTTACCATTTTTGTGGAGGAGTTTATCAGCAGGGCGGGGCCTGCAGTCCCGACTGCTCGCAGCCTCGGAGATGGTCTTGGTACTGGTTGCATGGTTCGAGGTTCAAAGCCCGGTGGTGGTGGCAATTAGCAATAGTTCCAACCTGACTTTTGGGGAAACTGCTGCACCGGAAGCAACCCTTTGGCAACTGGTGATTGCACTGTTTGTTGGCTCCCTGATTATCCTGCCCTCTCTTTTTTACCTGATGAGAGTTTTCAAAGGTAATCAGATTACATAAAATGACAGGCTAAAGTACAGTTAGGATACTACAATCTAGCTGTGGGATACTATTATTAGAAAACCCTGGGTTAAAAAACGAATGTTGTCTTGGAATAAACTTAAATCTTGAAATGTTTAACTTGTCACTAGAATGGCATCCAGAAAATAAACCGGTGCACAAAGAGTATGAATAATCTGGTATTTACGTCGATTCCTAAAATATGGATGTAAAAAAATGAAACTCCTGGAGATCATGCTTAATCATAGACTGCAACTCTGGTTCATTTTAGATAGATTATGGCGTATCAATTTTAATAAATTTAATTTTTAAGATGACTCAATTAACATCATTTTCATTAACTGTTTCTCTTTTTGTGTTGTTCTTCGTAACTGCATGTATGGCACAGGAAGATCAAATGGAACCGGAAGAGACCGAAGTATGGGAACCGGTTCCCGAAAAAATAGATCCGGGTTCCAATTACGGGGATCCTCCTTCCGATGCCATTGTATTGTTTGATGGATCCGATCTCTCCAAATGGGAACATCTTGATGGCTCGGCCCCGCAATGGACGCTGGAAAATGGTGTAATGACCGTTAAACCGGGCACCGGTAATCTGCAGACCAACCAGGATTTTGGAAGTGTTCAGCTCCATATTGAATGGAGAGCCCCCGAACCAGAAGGAGGAAAAGGCCAGGATCGTGGCAACAGCGGCGTCTTCTTTCACAAGCGCTATGAGGTGCAGGTGCTGGATGTTTATGACAATAAAACCTACTCCAACGGGATGGCGGGTAGTATCTATAAACAACATATTCCCGATGTAAATGCAGCGAAGGCCCCGGGCAAGTGGCAAACCTATGATATTGTTTTTGAGGCCCCGGAGTTCAACGGGGATGGTTCCGTGCAAAAACCGGCATATCTGACTGTTTTTTGGAACGGGATAGTGGTACAGAACAAAGTGGAACTGGAGGGTCCTACAGAATATATCGGCCTTCCGGAATATGAGTCATATGAAGGTGGTGCTCCGTTGATGTTACAGGATCACAGTCACACGGTGAGCTTCCGTAATATCTGGCTCCGAGAATTAGATTAAGAATCAAGACGTGCTTACAGTAGAATTCTGTATTTAACATTGATCATTCTATTATTAAAAGTAAAAAAGG
>JBEPXS010000095.1:0-10265 GCA_041641755.1 Balneolaceae bacterium | reverse complement strand
TTCGGGTTGCTCATGGTACTCGGTATTGGGTATCTGGTGGAAAAGAGCAGTACTGTTTTCTGGGGCAAAGAGGAGGCAGAACTGATTCCCAGCCTGGAGAACCTGCCGCCCCAAAAAGCAAAAAAGCAGTGCTACCACTCCACTACATTCCTGTACCTGGCGTTGCTGCCTCTGTTTGTAATCTGGGCCTGGTTTGCCAACTCAGCCATGTCGATCTTTTTATCCGTGCTGCTGGTATGCCTGGAGTACTGGATATTACGGTACTTCTTCTCAGACCATTCAAATCATACTTTCTGGGTAGCCCGCATGGTAGAGCTGGTGGCGTTTGGCATTGGTAGTTCACTCATAATAATTCACTTACTGCAGCTGGATGGATCTTTTGTGGTACTCCCCCTGTCGCTTGTGGCTTTGATACTGCTTGGGGGATGGAGCTATCACGGCGGTCAAAGGTCTACAGACACCGAAGAGCCGGAAAGGCGGAACCCACTTTCGGAATGGATCAACAGGTTCCCACTGCTCAATAATAAACACTACCTGGAGGGGTACTGCCGGGTTATCTTCCTGGGCTCCTTCTCCTTCAGCCTGTTGATGACCTCGTTTGTCTACCGGGCATGCTATCTGCAGGAGACGGAAGCACTACAAAAATATTCTTTGGTACAACACTCCAGGGCTATTGCAGAACATGAAACCGATCAACGCCTTTATTATTATTCACTTCTGAGGGAAGAAGCAGAGCGGTTGAAGCCACGCCTGGAAGATTTCGTCGATTTGCGCATAGACGAAGAAATGGGGATCTATCATGGTGAAACACGTTACAGAACCGTTACCCGGAATGTATCGGCAGGTAATGAGGATCGTTCGGACAAATCCTGGATGGCGCGCTGGGATAGCCTGGATTCCAACAACGATCTGGCCTATTTCTTTATACCCTACCAATATCAACCCAATACAAAATCGGATATATCGGTAGCCCATGTTTTTAATGATACCTCCAGAGTTAAGAGTGTAGAATGGAAATACTCTGACGGGCAACTCTACTCCAGGATCCGGTATAACTACAATGGGAGGGAGGAAGAGACGCCCAAACTGCATCAACTGTCGATTGACAGAGCCTCTTTTGGCGGTACAACCTCGGTGGGCCCATACCTAGTGGGCCTGTTGCTGCTGGCCTTTATCGTGGGGGGATATTCGATGGTCAAACAGATTGTAAGGCAGCTGTTTGTGTTGCGTACTCCTGAAAACTACCAGTTCAATTCGGACAGTTATGAGGTGAATCTGAAAAAACTGAAAAAGCTCCTGGATGAGCAAAAACATCTCTACCTGGTTACAATACCGATGCTCTTCAGAAAGGTGCTCAGTGAGTTCAGAAATGACGAGTATGAACTGGTGGACTGGAACGATCTCAGCAGTGGTGCCTTGCGTATCGATCCGAATAGGCAGGCAGACAGCAATAAACCGCTGGTAGTGGCTGGTTTTGACCATACCGATGAAGGGAAGAAGATTGAAGCCATGAGAATGCTTGAGAAGGCGATGCCGTCTACCGAGGTGATTCTGGTTTCCAATTTTGATCCGCTGGATCTGCTGCAGCGTACCCGTCAGCAGGAGAACCCGGAGACTTCGAAGGAACACGACGCCCTGGCCGACCTGCTTGCTGAATTCGAAACGTACTACTTTCCTCTTACTAAAGATTTAGTCGAGCGATACCAGGCAAAATCGAAGAACCAGGACCTGCTGGTCAAAGAGTTGAATACCTACTATGAACTCTGGAATTCGCTTACGCCCGATGAACAATACGTGTTGTACGATCTGACCCATGACGGGCTGGTCAACACGCAAAACCTGCCGATCATACATCGCCTCTACAAAAAGGGTTTGATAACTGACGAAGGTAACAGCTTTACGGTTGGCGGACATAGTTTTATCTCATCGCTTAACCTGCTTAATGAGCGATTCGGGCAGTTTATAGACAATCTTGCAGAAACAGAAGACCTTGAGAAGCTGGAGGAGGAGATCAATGCCACGGGTACCTGGCGCAAATATCGCACCCCGCTGATACTCACCCTTACCGGCATCCTGGTGTTTGTGTTCATTACCCAACAGGATACGTATGGCGAAGTGGTCAGCGTGCTGGGCTCCATAGCAGCCAGTCTGCCCCTGCTGCTTAAGCTGCTGAACTCATTCTTCAAGGGTCGGGCAGCGATACAAACAAGCTGATTCCACGGACCGGTTGGATCATACAAACAGTATGACCAACAGGGTGTACAGTATCGCACCAATTCCCGCTGCCGATAAAGCCAGTGGAATCTGCGTATATACGTGATCCATCAGGTCGCACCCGGTAGCCAGGGACGATAAAATAGTTGTGTCGGAGATTGGAGAGCACTGATCTCCGAACACGCTGCCCCCGATTACCGCACCAAAGCAGAGTGTTAGGAAGAAGGTATCAGGTAGTACAGCCCAGGCCAGCGGAACCGCAACCGGGAATACCACGGCGTATGTGCCCCACGAGGTTCCGGTGGAAAAGGCCACGATCATACACAGCAGAAGCAACAGGGCCGGAAGCATAACCGGGGTCAGGGAACCTCCGGCTATCGCTACCACGTAATCCGCGGTACCCACAGCATCCGCCACGCTTTTTAGTGATACCGCCAGCGCAAGAATAATAGCCCCGATCGTAACGCCCTTGCAGCCGTCCACAAATCCATCGATTACGGTTTTCAACTTCATTCCTTTGGCAAGGGCAATAAACATACCTGCCAATACGGCCAGTACAAATGCCTCGGCGATCATCAGGGTCGGTTCCTCACGTCCCAAAATATAGAAGGTAATCACATAGGGAATGATAGCCACTCCGAGTAGCGTACCGATCGGCCCGAAAAAGTCCAGCAGGCCCGGATTGTAATCTTCGGGAATATCCATTTCGGTAAGCTCCGAGGCGGAGAGCGGCTCGGAACCTTCGCGGTCCATCGCACCGGTGGTTCGTGCACGTTTTATAGCATTGCGCATCTTTTTACCCGGAACCCACGGCAGCATTTCCCATGCAAAAAGGAACGTAATAATAAGGGCGAAGATAGCATAGAAGTTGAACGGCAGGGCCTGGAAAAAGAACGCAATTCCATCCTGTGCGGTTTCAAACATCGGGATGGTTCCGGCCACCAATCCACCTACATAGATCGGCCATACGTTAAACGGGATGATGGTTGCGGCGGGAGAAGCGGTCGAATCCACCATATAGGAAAGCTCCTCGTGCGATACCTTGTGCTTGTCGGCAACGGGACGAACAGTAGCACCCGTCAGCACCGTACTGATGGTACCACCCTGGTGAAAGATAAGTCCCATGAGCCAGGTAAAAAACTTGGCACTTTTTCTGTCGCGTACAATCTTCTGGCTGGCCCAGTGGGCAAATTTTTCTGCACCTCCGGTTCGGGTCCAGATTCCGATCAGTCCGCCAAGCGACCATAGGTAAACCAACAGGATAAGCGCAAAATCTTCAGTACCAATTGAAGGGATTAGAAAGCCTTGAACGATATTCAGCTGTCCTGAAATAACTCCGCCCAGAGCAACACCGACAAAGAGTGCACTGATTACCTCTTTCGTCCAAAATGCCAAAACAATAGCGACCAGGGGAGGGATAACCGACCAAAATCCGTAATGCCCATCCTGTTCAGGAAAGTCACCCGCAAAGATGACACCCAGCACAAGAACGACAAGGGTAATTCCAAGATTAATACGGTTGCCTTTTGATAATTTTCCGGCCTGATCGAATAAATTTTGTAGCCCCACGAAATTGCTTATTAATTTAAATTTGGTCTGCAATCTGTTGAAAAAGCCACTTGGAATCAAATAAGGTGATGAGAATAATTCTTCTTAATCTTTTAGTCCCTTTTGGGCCGTTCCAAAAGGACACCTAAAGAAGAGATGCTTGAGGTGTTAGGTAAATACGACCGTAAAATATTTGTCCCTCATCGAAAAAATGAACGCCAGAAAGACAGGAAATGATCAGATCTGGAATACAATTCTTATTCCTTAACGTACTTTCGGAGTGGTACGGTACCTGAGATACCAGAATATTTCATATCGGACCGCAGGTTCAACCCGAGATAAATTATTCCTTGCCCGAACCTTTCGTTTCTTCTTCATCTTCTTCAACAATCTCCTCGTATTCCGCCTCTTCGATCTGGTCGATGCGCTGTTTTACATTGCCACCAGATGAACTACGAGAGTTCTGTTTTTGTGAGCGTTGGTTCTGCTGATCATTGAAAACCTGGTAAAAGAATTCAACCCCGCTAGAGCGCCTGCGTTTCTTTTTCTCGGAGGGCAGAAACAGTCGGCTGACCAACTTGATCAGGAAGTAGAGTAAGACAAAAAATAAGATCGTGCGTAGTAGCATGCTAGCTGGGTACGATATGAATATGAGTGTTGCCGCGTATCGGCTGATTGAAAACTTGCTCGTCTATATAATCTAAGTGTTTTTCGTTACTTACGAAATCAATATCATTGGTATTAATGATGATGAGCGGAGATTTATTGTAGTGATAGAAAAAATGGTTATAGGCGTCGCTTAGTTCCTGAAGGTAATCTCGGGTAATATGGCGTTCGTAATCACGGTCGCGCTCACGGATATTTTCCAACAGCCGGTCGACCGTGGCCTGCAGGTAGATCACCAGGTCCGGCGTGGCGGATATACCGGTCATAATATGGTAGATCGAGTCATAGAGTGACAGTTCGTCGTCATTCAGGTTCAGACGCGCAAAGATTCGATCTTTCTCAAAGATGTAGTCTGATATCAGCAGATCGTGGAACAGGTCTTTACTTGTCATGTTTTGCTGCTGCTTGAACCGGCTGGCCAGGAATGCCATCTGCGTAGGAAAGGCGTACCGTTCACGATTCTCATAAAACTTCGGCAGAAAAGGATTCTCCTCAAATTGTTCCAGCACCAGCTGTGCATTGTGGCGTTCAGAGAGGAGTTTGGCCAGCGAGGTTTTGCCCACCCCTATTACACCTTCAATGGCGATAAACTCAAACTCGTTTTCCATATGGTTACCACACTAGCTTGGTTTTATGAATAATCAGCGGTGGAGCCTGCTCTACAAGCTCATCGATCGGTGTGCCGGTTTGGGAATCTTCCCAGTCGGGTTGAATCTCCCGGAGTGGCAACAGTACGAACAGTCGCTCCCTGTACTCAGGATGCGGAATTATAAGATTATCCTTTTGAATCACCAAGTCGTCATAGGCAATAATATCCAGGTCTATAGTACGGGGTGACCAGCGCGGATGATTGGGGGGACGGCCATGTTCAGCTTCATACTCTTTTAGTTGTTGAATGAAGGGATTGGGCGGCAGCCCGGTTTGCAGCTGTGCAACTGCATTAAAAAAATTGCGTTCCGAGGGACCGACGGGTTCGCACAGGTATACCGAAGAAGTTATTAAATCAGACTCAGAAAGTTGTGCTAAAAATTTTTTGGCCTTGGAAAGGTGCTGGAGGCGATCTCCAACATTTGAGCCTATTCCTACGATTACCGTTGCCATGACATTGTTACTTCTGAATAGTTCGTTTTTGTCTGTAGCGGGGGATCCAGCTTGCGTACACAAACTTCCAGGTGATTAACCTCTGTGAAGCGTCCAAACAAGGTTTCTCCAATATTAAGTGTCAGCGTTTCGATTAGTTTTTTTGAAGGTCCCTCCATTATTTCCCGAACGGCAGCTTCGGCCTTTTCATAATTTACGGTTTGGGAGAGATCGTCATTGTTTCCTGCTTTTCTGAGATTAAGCTTAAATACCAGGTCAACTTCAAAATTGTTGCCCTGTGCGCGTTCCTCTTCATGGAAGCCGTGGTAGGCCCGGTACTGCAGTCCGTTAAGAATCAGGGTGTCCATCAGGATTGTAGTCTTAAGTCGTGAACAGCGGTCATATAATAGAAGTGAAGAGGCTCATTTTCAGGAGTATGGAACCGAAGAATTTCTTAATTCAAAGGCTTGCAACTTCTATCTTTTGGTGCAATTCTTCCACAATGCGCTTGTGCTTGGGACTCGTTTGCATCCGTTCTTCAACTGTCTGGATAGCATGGATCACAGTTGAGTGATCACGCCCACCAAAGTGCAGGCCGATCGTCTTGAGACTTGAATCGGTAAACTGCTTGGAGAGGTACATGGCTATTTGCCGGGCTTCCACAATCTCCTGTTTCCGTGTTTTCTCACGCACCTTATTAGTATCTATGCCGAAATACTCACACACATAGTTCTGAATCTGTTCGATAGAGATCTGCGTGTTAGATTCTTTCACCATATCCTTGAGTACACGCTTGGCCAGTGCCAGGTCCAGTTCATCTTCACGCTGTAACGAGGCATGGGCCAGCAGCTTGATGATGGCTCCTTCCAGGTCACGCACGTTCGATTTAAAATTATGGGAGATAAATTCCAGAATTTCGTGCGACAGTTCTATTCCGTTATCCAACGCCTTTTTTTCGAGGATGGCGTACCGTGTTTCATATTCAGGAATTTGCAGGTCGGCACTCAATCCCCAGCTGAAACGGGAGATAAGCCGTTCCTCGATATCCGGAATTTCACGTGGAGCCCGGTCACTGCTTAAAATGATCTGCTTTCCATCCTGGTGAAGAGCATTAAATATATGGAAGAACTCTTCCTGGGTTTTCTCCTTGCCGCTAAAAAATTGGATGTCGTCGATGATGAGCACATCAATTTGTCGATAGAACATCGAAAATTCACTGGCCCGGTTATTTCGGATCGATTGTACGAATTCGTTGGTGAAACTTTCGGAGGAGACATACACTACTGATTTATCATCACCAAACTCCTGCTTAATCTTATTTCCAATACTTTGAATCAGGTGCGTTTTACCAAGACCGGTCCCTCCATAAACGAAGAAAGGATTAAAGGAGTTACTGCCGGGATTCTCAGAAATTGCAATAGCCGCCGAACGAGCCAGGCGGTTACAATCTCCTTCGATGAATCGTTCAAAAACGTAATTACTGTTAAGGTTTGGGTCGATTGAGGTTTTGCGGATCCCCGGAATTACGAATGGGTTCTCAATTTTTCCCGGATTATATTCGGAATATCCTTTCATATCCTGTTGTTTTTTAGAAGGTGGCATCGGTCGTTGGGGGAGCCGTACCGAACGGGTACCGGTATCATCTTCCGATTTTTCCAAAACAACGGAGTATTCCAGTTTCCCATCTTCACCCAACACTTTTGCCAGTGTTGAGCGTAACATCCCATAATAATGTTCCTCAAGCCATTCATACCAAAATTGGCTCGGAACTTTTATAGTCAACGTATTGTCTTCGAGCTTAACAGGCTTTATTGGTTCAAACCACGACTTGAACTTTTGATAGCTGATATTATCCTGAATAATATCGAGACATTTCTCCCATGCTTTATCAGCGGAATTAATACTCAATCCCTTGACCTCCTTAAAATAAAATTAGAGTTCCCAACTATAGATTACTAAGACAGTTATCCACACAAATGAGGGCATTGGCTGCTGTAATGCTGAAACGAAAATGATAATTTCAGGGACAGATGTCAAAAAAAATTCTGCCTGTTTTACAAAAGTTATCCACAATACACTAAACATTATAACTGCATGGGAGACATAGGTTTAGTATTTATTTAATGTTTTTGTAAAAAAGTACTTGACACCGCATAATAAAGCGCTAACAATGATTTTACCATAAGGTAACACTAAAGGACGGGCTTAAAAAAACTTTTCAACAAGTTATCCACACCAAATTAACAGTGCGCAATTTGCACAGGTTTGCATCCCGAAATATTGAATATACAGTCCAAATTATCGCTTAAGTGCCTTGATAAAACGTGCTTTGTTTGCATAATCTTTTTGTAAGGTGACATCCCATGAACCCAAGTCGAACAATTTCCTTATTTTTTCTGCATGCTCTTCATGTAGTTCCAGGTAAAGTCCGCCGTTATCCAGCAGTTTTTCCTCTGCCAATCTTATAATGTTTTTATAGGTCTTTGATATGTTTTCTGTGAACAGAGCGGAGAAGGGTTCGTATTCGACGACCTGTTTTTCGAGCAGGTTTTTTTCTTCCGGTAAAACATAAGGAGGATTGGAAACGATAATCTGAAATTGGTCGGGGAGCTCCAACTCTTCCCAGTGCATCAGATCACCCTGATGGAAAGTGATATCAACCTCTTGGTCTCTTGCATTATTCCGGGCAACTTCCAGAGCTTCTTCAGAGATATCGAATGCATGCACCGTCCAGCCAGGTCGTTCCTGTTTAGCAGCTATTGGAATACATCCGGAACCAGTTCCAATATCCAGTACCTTCAGTGCAGACTCCTGTTCAGGATAGTTATCCAAAACTATTTCCACTAGTTGCTCAGTTTCTATACGGGGAATCAACACATCCGGAGTTACCTTGATACGGGAATTCATAAAGTCAGTATACCCAATGATATATTGAAGTGGTTCGTGCTGGGCACGCCGTTTTACGAGTGGACGAAGCTCATCGAGTTCGCCGGTAGAGAGGGGACGATCATACTTGAGGTAAAGATCGAGCCGTTTGATATCGAGCACCTCGGCAAGTAGCCATTCGATACTGTGCCTGGGATCGGGAATTCCCTTTTGCTTGAAATAGTCAGTGCCCCATTCAAGCATAGACAGGACTGTCCAGTCCCGGGACGCATTGCTCATTATAAAAGGCGTCTTAAGATTCTTCTTCTTCGGATTCGGTCTCTTTTACTTCTTGCACGGTGAGTCCGAAACGTTTGGAGAAATCAAGTATAAAATCGGTAACTTCGTCATCTATTGTTCGTTTCTCTTCGTCAAGGGAACTACCTCGGAAGCCCATGCGGCCACCGGTTTTTTTAAGCTCGAAACGGTTTTCTTTACCTACGCACTCAATAACGCACGTAAGGGTAACGCTTGCATTTATTTGTTTTTCGTATTCTTCATATACTGCAACATGAACTACATCGTCATGTTTGGAAGAGTCATACTTATACAAATATTTTGGCTCTATTTCCCTGAATAGTTGTTCGGGCATTCTGTGCAATGTATCAGCTGGTCCAAAAACCAAAAATTTGCTGATTGTACTCATATTGTTGTAAAAATCTGGATTGGTTTTGATAAGATAGTAGACAGCCTGAATAAACGTCTTATCTTAACAATAGTCAAATCTTAATAATGTAGGAATATTAGCGAATTATTAGGGTGAATATTAAATTCAAAAAGACACATAGTTTCTTTTGTGCATAATTTTTTAGCCATTCGGAAGTTTTATATACTGTAGTCAGATGATTTTACATAATTCATGGTCAGAAAATGATTCCTAAAGAAGGTTCAAAAATATCAGCCGTCGTATTTGTATTGGGGTTTAGTTTGTTGTTCGGTGTCACTACGGCATGGGCCCAGACCCAGGAACCTGAAGTGATACCCCTTCCTGAACCCAAGACACCGTTAAGTGAAGGAAAGCACAATACTCTCGGTTTTGAAGTAATGATCAATAATTTTGGGTTTGGTGTCGGCGGGCACTATTCCCGGGTGTTGGGACCATTTACTCAGTTAACGTTCGAGACCGGTATTACAGGGATACGGGATGTTAGCGAACAAACATTTACGGATCCTTTTTTTGGTCAGCAAATTATTCCCAATAAATATAAGCGGGCTATGGCCTTCCCATTCATGTTGGGATTAAAGCGTAGGTTTTTTGCGCGCAAGATTTCTGATAATTTTCGATTTTTTGTGGCTGGTTCCGGCGGTCCTGTGATGGCGTTTGTGTATCCTTATTTCAAGGATTCCAATGGAAATGGCTTCAGAGATAATTTTATTAATACTGATACTGGAGTGCGACAAACTGAAAGAGTGAATGATTTCTTTTCCGGATGGAAAAATGGAGATACCAAGTGGGGGGTGGCCGGAGAATTTAAAGTTGGTGTGGATATCGGCGAAAACTTTTCAAATCTGACCACTGTAGAGTTTGGCTATTATTTCTATTATTTCGACCAGGGAATTCAGATGATGGAGCCATATAGGCCGGTCGTCAATGAGCAGGGACAAATAAGGTTTAATCCGGATGGCAGTATCGTAAGGGAACCCTTCTTTGACGCCCAAAAATATTATGGTACGCCTCAAATAACTCTCACCTTTGGCGGTATGTGGTAAACCAGATGCGGACGCCGGAAACCGGAAAAACTTAAAAAAAGCACAAAAAAATTTGCAAGCATTGAGCTAAAAAATATATTCCGTCTCCCGTCTCCCGTCTCTTTTTCGCTTTATCCGCAGGT
>JBEPXS010000094.1:0-10266 GCA_041641755.1 Balneolaceae bacterium | reverse complement strand
ATGATATCGATGCAGCATGGAATGATGGGCATTAATTACACTGCGGTATCGGCCTGTGCCACATCCAACACGGCTATCATGGATGCACTCAACTACATCCGGTGGGGACAAGCTGATGTGATTGTGACCGGTGGATCGGAGGCCGGGATTACCGAGGCGTGTGTAGGTGGTTTTTCGGCCATGCGTGCAATGTCAACCAATAATGACGATCCCCCCAAAGCCTGCCGCCCGTTTGATGTAGATCGAGATGGATTTGTAATGGGTGAAGGGGCAGCAGCACTCGTCCTTGAAGAATATGAACATGCCAAAAAGCGTGGAGCCCCTGTCTACGCAGAGGTGACGGGTGCTGCAATGACGGCTGATGCGTACCATATGACTGCTACCCATCCCGAGGGGAAAGGGGCCAAGGAAGCGATGAGAAGAGCCCTGACCGAGACCAAGGCCAATGTCGAAGATGTGGACTATCTGAACTGCCATGCCACATCTACCCCCGTGGGCGATATTAGTGAAATAAAAGCGATCACTTCCCTGTTTGGAGAAGATCCTGAAGATCTCTACATCAGTGCCACGAAATCGATGACGGGCCACCTGCTGGGTGCGGCCGGGGCTGCTGAGGCAGTGGCATCTATCCAGGCGATAAGGGAAGGAGTTATTCCGCCCACTATCAACACTGAGAATATTGACGAAGAGATACCTGGTACGCTTAACATCGTGCTGCACGACGCCGTGGAAGCCAATGTTGACGTGGCTATGAGCAACACCTTCGGCTTTGGTGGACATAACGGCATTGTGGTGTTCCGAAAGGTGTAAACGAACGGATCTCTGTATACAAATCGGTATTTCGATATAAGCTTTATTTTTGGATGAGGAACATCTATATCAAGTAATGACGTGGAGATATGGGTATCATACGTTTTGTGATTGACCTGAACCCGGATTAAGAATTGTTTTGCTATTCTTGTCCGAAAGCAGGAATAGTTCTCTCCACTCTATCGAAAGGTGAATTTCGGTCGAAAAACATCGAAGCTCAGGTATCAGATGCTTCCCGGTTAACCAGACGGCCATTTCCAGTGGAGCTAATATTTTCCACTGACCGGTTGAAAAATTATCTAGTCCTTATCCCAATATTTTTCTAAACCTAAGTACTATTGCTCTCCGGTCTTTTTGTTGACAATCCAGGCGATGAGTACACCGACCAGAACTCCTCCTACCAAGAGAAGAAATCCAAGCATGTTACTGGTCATTTGAAGCATGGCAGTTGATAATTTTGAATTATGTACTAACGCGTTTAGCGGTTAGAATTATTAGACTTGATAGCTTAAAAGCTCTTCCAGTCATCCTGAACTTGATTCAGGATCTCGCAGGGACCATGAACGTTGATAAAACAACCAGCAAACTCAGCGCTATCCATCGTTGCGAGATCCCGGATCGGTGTCCGGGATGACTGAGAGGCTTTTCCCAACCGCTAAACACGATATGTACTACAAATTTCGAAAGATATCAATCCGAGTCTAGTTAGCTTAAAGATAACCGTATCAGAAGATACTACTAAAAACATTTTGTGATTTTTTATAGTATGAATCTGCTTTCCCACCTAAATTGGACACAAATAAAAAAACCTGCTCCCGGACGGAAGCAGGCTAAATAAAATTCAGAATAATTGGTAATTATTCGTAATCGAGACTTTGAACGTTGATAGCACTCAATCCTTTGGGTGTTTCTTCAACTTCAAATTCAACCGATTCTCCGTCTTCCAGACCTTGGTTGTAACCAAGATTCTCGACGTTGTTGCGGTGAACAAAAATATCTTTGCCACCTTCGTTTGGTTTGATAAATCCAAAACCTTTTTCAGTATCAAACCATTTTACTGTACCTTGTTGCATAATAAATGTAGTAGTGTTTAGCCACCTTACGTAAAATGAACTAATGCAAGAATTGCGTTAACGCGTAACTTAATATCAGAACACCAATCGCAGGTGGGGAATTAAAAATAACATTCCTAATAAAGGAATAGCCGACCTTTTTTCCAAATTATTATTTACAGTACTGTCATTTTTATGGTGCTTAGATGGCCCTTGGGCAATGCATCTTAAATAAATGTAGGTTTCTCAAACTATTATTCGTACCTTGTGCCCATTCTGAAGTTACTCCATTCCTGCTAATATGTGTTTGGTTTACAGGTTCTTGCATCTCTTCTTTATCGAAGTCTGTCGGTACCCGTTGGTTACAAGCGTTCAGGTAGGAGCAAAGCATCCCGGTTGGGCATGCCATGTAACAACAGGTACATTTTCATTTAAATTATAGAACCTGAACAGACAGATTTTCCAACACTCAATTTCGAGCTGGAGACAGTTTAGCTGCTGACCAGAACAAGCCGTTTCTTTTTCAAAGAATTGTGGATTCATAGCGATGTCTATGCTCTCCTGCAGGCTGTTTGATATTTCGGTTATTCTATTTACCGGCTGGTTGATTAGAGATTAAGAGGATCAATATGTGGGTTCTTACTACACAACAAATTATTTTATGACGAATTCAACATTTACTGAACTTCAGCTCAGCGATGAACTATTGCGAGCTGTCACCGAAATGGGTTTTGAAACCCCCACCGCTATCCAGGAGCAGTGTATTCCCAAAATTTTAAACGGTCTGGATCTGGTTGGCCAGGCGCAAACAGGAACTGGTAAAACAGCGGCTTTCGGTATTCCGATGGTCGAAAAGATCGATACCAATAAAAAAAGCGTCCAGGCACTGATTCAGTGTCCTACCCGTGAGCTGGCAATACAGGTAACCGGAGAACTGATCAAGCTGGGCAAGTTCACCGGTGGTCTGCAAGTTGTTCCCGTGTACGGCGGACAGCCGATTGGACGTCAGATCAAAGCGATAAAACGTGGTGCCCAGATTGTCGTCGGTACGCCAGGACGTACCATCGATCACCTGCAACGAGGCACCATGAAGATTGATAAGCTCGAAATGCTGGTATTCGACGAAGCGGACGAGATGCTCAATATGGGCTTCCGTAACGATATGGAAAAGATTCTTTCCTATACCAATGGTCCGATCCAAACTGTGATGTTTTCGGCCACCGTCCCGAGAGCCATCCGGGATATTATGAAGCGATATATGAACAAGCCGGAAACGGTCACTATTGAGCGGGAAGCTATTACCGCACCTAATATTGAGCAGTATCTTGTTGAAGTTCGCGACTCCGTCCGAACCGAGGCGATCGGCCGTTTTATGGATACCCATGATTTTAAGCTGGCACTCGTGTTCTGTAATACCAAGCGTAAAACAGAGTCGCTCACTAACGAACTGGTTTCACGTGGATACGGCAGTGATTATATCAATGGTGATCTCAGTCAGAATCAGCGCGACCGTGTGATGGATAAATTCCGAAAGGGACAGATCGACATCCTGGTGGCAACTGATGTTGCTGCACGTGGTATCGATGTAGAGGATATCGATGTGGTGTTCAACTATGATGTCCCGCAAGATCCTGAATATTACGTGCACCGTATCGGGCGTACCGGTCGTGCCGGACGTTCAGGCAAGGCAATTACGTTTACAACACGCCGTAAAAACAAGCAACTTCGAACTATTGAACGGCAGATCAAGAATAAACTTGAACGTCTTGAGATGCCCAGTGTATCAGATGTGCGAGAGTCAAAACTTACCAGCCAGATGGACGAGATAGTAGAAACGCTCGAAAAAGGTGGGCTCAGTGACTGGATTGAACAGATCGAATCGTTTTCAGATGAACGGTTTACAACCATCGAGATAGCCGCTGCACTGCTTAAGATGCAGGCCGGTGAAATGGAAAAAGAGGACACGAAGCAGCCTTTTCAAAATGGAAAGGTCGATTACAATGATAGCTCAATGGTGAAGCTTTTCTTCAGCGTTGGAAAGCAAAATAAAGTGTATCCCGGCGATCTTGTGGGAGCTATTGCAGGTGAAACCGGAATACCGGGAGATGTGATCGGTAATATCGATATTCGCAGAAGTCATTCTTTTGTGGATATACCTGGTAATTACGCAGGTCAGGTAATCAGTGGTATGAACAAGAACAGTGTGAAGGGCAGAAAAGTGAAGGTTAAGGTAGCCTGATTTTTATCTGCCGTGCCTGGCACTTATTTATTGATAAATCAGCCCTGTAATTTTGCAGGGCTTTTTTTGTTTTTGGAGTTGATCTGATATTTCATGAAGAGAGAGCAGATATAACTTTCCATCTGTTTTTATGCGGATCTGTCCGGATTTTCCTCATTGGAAAAATGAACAGTACATGACGGTAAGAAGCACCGGATTAAAATATCCATTGCACCATTCATTTTTACTTAACCTAAAACCAATAAAAATTGAATTTACCTCTATTTACCAAAATTTTCGTATTTGAATAAGTTACACCTTTAGTTGCAAGTTTCAGGCAGGCGATATCCCTTTATAGATGCTAGTTTGGCTTCCTGGCATTTTTCGAGCGGAGTGTCACAGTTTTACAAAGCAGCAGTCGAAAAATTATCTGATTTGAATAACCGACCCGCTGTCCAGTTCGAAATATCTTGAGGTTCATTCCTAAATTTGGTAGCTATTGGTTCAATCATTTAACAAAGACTGAAATCCATGAAAAAAATAATATCTGTAGCTTTACTTGTCGGCGGTATTCTGCTGCTCTATTTCGGTTATGATGAATACAACTCTCTGCAATCGGAAGTTAATCAATTTTTCGGTGGTTCCGGCTCCGACAAGGCGATATGGATGATGGTTGGAGGCGGTGCAGCAACCATCGGCGGACTGGTGGGCCTGTGGCGCGGTAAGTGACGTAGTCTTTAAGGCTTTCACATAACTTATTCTCTCACCGTATCCTTATTTGCCTATTACAGCTGTGGTTCATAAACTCATTGAGAAATTAAGCAGGTCTTGATTATTCATGTCAAAACAAAACCTGACCACCATCGATGACGTTCTCCAGGAGCTCGATGATATTGTCGAAATAACAATTGAGGAGGACAGCCCTCTAGGTATCTTTGCCTGGGTATATCGGCGAACTACGGCCAAGATCGCAGAGGGAATCGAGAATGGGCGGTTTGAGGATCCGGTGAAGATGGAACGGTTCGACGTGGAGTTTGCCCGATTTTATATTGAGGCGTTCTGGCAGCACCGGGAGGGAGATCCTGTTTCATTTTCATGGGAAGTGGCGTTCAACGCCGCCAAAAATCGCGAGGCGATCATCATACAACACCTGCTGCTGGGGATGAATGCTCATATCAACCTTGACCTGGGTGTTGCTGCGGCCGAGGTTGCTCCGGGCAACCAGATTGAGGAGCTTCGGCATGACTTCATGCTTGTCAACACGCTGCTTGCGGAGCTGGTAGATGAGATTCAGCAGCGTATCAGCCGGGTTTCCCCGCTTATGTTTTTGCTTGATCTGATTGGCGAACGCACCGACGAGACGATCGTCAACTTCAGCATTGAAAAGGCCCGTGGCTATGCATGGGATTTTGCGCAGAACCTGGCCCATGCGGAACAGGAGGAACGGGAGGACCTCATCCTGGAAGTAGATGAAGAGATCTCCAGTCTGGGGAACGTAGTGGCGCATCCACCCGGATTTTTGCTACCGAAGGTGTTATCGGTAATTCGCTTCTTTGAGGAAAAGGATATACGGCAATTGATTGAGACTCTTAAGAAATAGCGGAGGCCGGATACGGAGCGACCGCAACAAAAATATCATCCGCCGATGACTTTTTTTTGTTTATTTTTTGGTCGTTCAAAAAATGAACAGTAAAAAGTAGTGAGATGCCTCAGATTTATCTGTTGCATTATCTGTCTTGTTGGGTGTCCCTTTTGTCTTGATACAAAAGAGACGAAAAGATCAAGAAGAATTTAAAACTCAATCGGTTTGACTACGATCGAAGCGCTGAACGTATGAGGAGCCAACCCGATTTCGGACAGTAAATTCTTCCGGTTTTTCATCTCTTGCTATAAAGAGGTTGGATAAGAGATGGAATTACCAGAAATAAGAATGTCAGCTAGTACATGTAGTGGAATAAGGAGAAGTTCGGGGTTCGGGGAATCACCGGAAAAGAGGGATTAGGTGCAATGGGTGTTCCAAAGCATGGAATAACGTCAACGATATAGCCAGCACCCCCCCGGTGAGTTTGGTATTTCTTTAGTTCGCATCCGGCGGATTTCTTCATTGAAAAATTAACAAGATAAGATGCGATGATTTAGTGTAATATCTGAATCTGGACTTTTTGTCTCTCTCCGAAAAATAAACAGTATAGCTAGATAAAGAGTCTCCATATCTTAATCTTCTGCTCAATTCCTCTTTACATATTGAATATGAACCGGTTACCGTTCAGTTATTTGAATATTCAGGATGTAATTTATGATATGTACATATCATATATATAGAAAACATTAATTGTTAAATAACTGTTTTTAAACTATATATTATTAACTATCTATTCATTCTTGCCTCATCATAGACACAAAGCTATTACCTGAACACTAACTAATAATAAGGGGTAAGTAACATGGATATTTTCAATTATATAAACAGGGGTAGACTGTGTCTGAATTATTTCTGTATCTGTCTGACAGCACTGCTGTTGGTATCGTTTTTCAATCCGAGCAGGGTAGAAGCCCAAGATAGTGATGGTACTCTCTACCTGGTATTTGAGTTGATGAAAGTTGATAACGAACAGGAAACAGCTTACGCGGAAACAGAAGTCTTGTGGAAGAAGATACACGAGGAACGGGTTAAAAGTGGTGAAATTCTGGGGTGGGACCTTTGGTCGCTGCAGCCTGGTGGCGAGATGCAGGGATTTCAGTATATGACTGTTACCGTGTTCGATGATCCCGTGAAGATGTTTGGGGATATACCGATGCTGGAACATGCCCAGAAAGCCTATCCCGATATGAGTGAGGAGGAACTTCAAGCAAAATTCAGTGGCACTGCGGCGTCGCGTGACCTGGCGGTTCGGTTTTACCTCGAACAGGTAGGTGTTACTGAAGGCGATTTTGAGATGGCGGTGGGAACTGTGGCATCCATGGATTTTATGAAAGTAGATATGAACAACTATTCTTCCTATGAAAACGCAGAGCTTGAGATTTTCAGGCCGCTACACCAGAATCTCATAGATGCCGGCAAGAAGGGATCCTGGGAGCTACTCCGCGTCATGAATCCGGTTGGCAGCGATACTTATGCCTCACATATTACCGTGAATATGTATGAAGGGTGGGAGCAGGTCTTTTCGGGTGATAACAATCCCACAACAAGTTCATTTGCAGAAGATATGATGGTACAGAAAGGATTGGAAACACGAGACATGAAGTGGTCATATATAGCTACGCTTCGTGAGATGGTCCGGTAATCTCACCGGAATTCAAATCGAAACTTAATTATAAATCTCGTTTTGGGCTGGTTTCGGGACGAGATTTTTTATTGTTCAGGGACTATCCCTGTTCCTGCCTTGCACTCTTGTACTGTTGCCATTTTCTCAAAGATTGTTATAATAGAACCGGGATTTAATCAAAAAGAAAGGATGTTGATGCACGGATATCTGTTATTGGGATTACTGATTGTTGCAGTTCTATTTATTGTTTTGGGGACGGCCCGCTGGAAACTGCACCCGTTCCTGGCGTTGATTCTGGCAGCGTTCGGGGTGGGCGTTTTCTCCGGACTGCCGGGCTCTGAGACGGTCTCGGCTATCACCGACGGATTCGGTGGCACGCTGGGCTCGATCGGTATCGTGATAGCAGCTGGTACAATCATCGGAGCACTATTGGAAAAGAGCGGCAGCACCCGTGTAATTGCCGACCTTGTGATACGCTGGATTGGCAAAGCGCGTTCAGCGCTGGCGATGAGCATCACCGGAGCGATCGTCTCCATCCCGGTATTCTGTGATTCCGGTTTCGTGATTCTCTCCCCGCTCAACCGCTCGCTGGCCTCCGAAACAAAGCAGTCGATGGCTACGTTTGCGGTAGCCCTGAGCATGGGTCTGTATGCCACACACGTTTTTGTACCCCCGACGCCCGGGCCCATTGCAGCAGCCGGAACCCTTGAAGCAGATATCGGATCGGTCATTCTACTGGGTGTTGCCGTGACGATTCCAGTTATCATTGTTACCTACCTGTTTGCCAGCTATATCGGTCGAAAAATATACATCGATCCCGATAAGCCTTTAGCTACAGATCAACCCAAGTCGAAAGATGAAGTTGTGATTCCGGAGGAAGAGCGTCCCGGATCGGCAACTGCGTTGTTGCCTATCTTGGTTCCGATGGTCCTGATTGCCCTGGGCTCTGTTGCCTCATTACCGTCCGAGCCGTTTGGTGAGGGTTGGATTGTTGAGGCGATCAATTTTTTGGGTGATCCCAACACAGCTCTGATTATCGGGGTATTCTTGGCATTTAGGACGATCCCCAAAGAAAGCCGGGGACCCAGGGTTTACGGAGACTGGGTGGGCAACGGACTTAAAAGCGCGGGAACCATCATTCTGATCACGGGAGCTGGTGGTGCTTTTGGGAGTGTACTTCGGGCTACGGAGATCGGGAGCTTTCTGGGTGAGGTACTGGCAGAATGGAATATTGGCATTTTCCTGCCTTTCCTTATTGCGGCTGCCCTGAAGAGTGCACAGGGGTCCTCAACTGTAGCGATTATCACCAGTGCTTCTATCATGCTGCCCCTGTTGCCCGGGGCGGGGCTGGCGGAAGGGCTCGGACCTGTACTGGTGACGCTGGCGATCGGGGCCGGGGCTATGACGGTATCTCACGCCAACGACAGCTACTTTTGGGTAGTCAGCCAGTTTTCCGGTATGGATGTATCGCAGGCCTACCGCCTGCAAACAGCCGGCTCTGCCGTAGCCGGTGTTTCCGGCATGGTGATGGTTTTTTTATTGAGCCTGTTCCTGGTGTAACCGGAGTTGAAAGGGCAGTTACATTTGGGCGCGGCTATATGTCTACGATTCTAAGGCACTTCTATCAGTCACCATCAGGGACGACAGTATATTTTTATCTGTTCACTGAAATTAACGTCGTCAATCCCGATCAGAGTCCGCTGGGCCTTTGCGGACGAAGTGGAGGAATCTCATCCGTTATATTAAAATAATAAAGCATTGAGTGCCAGTAGTTCGCTCTTTACGGCACCAAAATCACTTTTCCAATGTTCCGGCGCTCTTCAATATAACGGTGGGCTTCAGCTACTTCAGAAAACGGGAAAATGGCATCCACATGGGGCGATATCCAGCCCTCCTCAACTCCTTGTAGCAGTTGCTGTACCCAAACTTGTGCCTTCTCCTTTTCGTGCCACAGGTGACCCAGATTGACTCCGAAAACACCCTTGTTATTATTCATCAATGATACGGGATGGAGTAAGGGCATCTTTACCACAGTACTTAGCAGATTTAGTTTATTGAGCAGCCCCCACCCGGTATTTCTGCTGGCGCTGGATACTCCAAACATGCCGAGGCGACCGGTAGCTCTCAGAGCTTTATAGCTTTGTTTTGATTCTTTTCCACCGAGGGGGTCGATTATTAATTCTACTCCCTGGCCATCTGTCAGTTTCATTAGCTGGTTATACCAGTCTTTATTGCGGTAATCGATGGGATGATCGAGTCCACTTTGTGATAGAAACTCGTGCTTCCACTGGCTGGCGGTTCCAAAGGTTGTAGCTCCGATATGCCGGGAAATCTCCAGGGCTGCCAGCCCGACACCACCTCCTGCGTTTTGGATCAGGATCGATTCATAGGGTTGAAGCGCTCCCATAACTTTTATGAGCACCCAGGCTGTAATGTAATTGACTGGAAGGGCTGCAGCCTGTTCAAATGATAAATTTCGGGGCTTTTCAAAAACCTGAATCGGTTTGACCAGTACTTTTTCTGCCTGTCCGTTGAAACGGGTTGTGGCTATGACTTCTTTACCTTTCCACTCAGGATCGGCATCCGGACCTGTTTCTTCGACAACTCCGGCAACCTCATAACCAACTACACAGGGTTTTGGGGGGGCATCCGGGTATATTCCTTTACGGGCCATCAGATCAGCGAAATTTATTCCTGCAGCTCGTACCTCTATAAGCAGTTCGTCATTTTTAGGGATGGGATCTTTAGCCTCTTTAACCTCCAGTACTTCATAGCCACCGTCTGCGGTGTTTACAATTTGTCGCATAGATGTTGTTTTTAAATTATTAAATCATGATGGGAGTTTTGAGTTTTCTCCTGTCACGACTCTGATAGTGCCAAGATAATTACCATACTCAGCAAAGTAATAAAAACGGAACTA
>JBEPXS010000093.1:0-10329 GCA_041641755.1 Balneolaceae bacterium | reverse complement strand
TCCACCGCCACCGCTGAAGCCGCCAAAACCGCCTCCACCACCGCCGAAGCTGCCACCCCCGCCGGAACCAAAACCTCCACCGAGCCAGATAATACCACCGGAACTGAGTGAATGCCTTTTTTTGCGGCCTTTTCCGCCACCTCCACGGCGGGATGTTACATAGACGATATAAATCAGGAAGAGTAAAAATATTATAAAATCACTGCTGAATAATCCTCCCGATGAATCGCCCTCACTGGTCAAATCACCTTCATATTCTCCTGAAGCTAACTGAATCATTGCTGAAGTAGCACGGTCGAGTCCGCCGTAGAAGTCGGATTCCTTAAAAGCGGGCGTTAATATATTCCTTACTATCCTACCGGCCATAATATCGGGAATAGCTCCTTCAAGGCCGTATCCCACTTCTATGCGCATTTTACGTTCATTGGGAGCAATAACAACCAATACCCCATTGTATTGGTCCTCATGCCACATTTTCCACTCATTGAACAGCTGGGTTGCCGCTTCCTCAATCGAATACCCCTTTAGATCCGGAAGTGTAGCTATGGCGATTACATTTGTTGTCGTATCGCGGTAATTTCGCAATTTTGTTTCAAGTTGCTGAGTCTCTGATCGGTTAAGCATGTTAGCAAAATCATTGACATGCCCTTTCGGCTCAGAGGGAAAATCCTGTGCCAGTAAAGGGTTGACGAATACCAATAACAGGACTAATAGTGAACTGTATTTTTTTAATCGGGTCATAACAGACTAAACAAATTTAAACTCAACAATTGTAACTCCCGGACAGAGGATTAGATATCAGAATACTCTGTAGCCTTTAGGAAGTAGCTATCGACACGAGAAACATTATTTTGTTGGTATTTATCCATCGAAGAAAGTCTATTCCAAGCGGGTGAAGCAAAGAATTGATCCCAAAGGTTATCATGAGATTCCATATCAACATAGGCTGTTAAATACATCAGGTTAGGCATATCGCTTCCTGAAAGAACATTTCCATAGAATACGTAGTGAAAACCTAAATCATCGAAAAGTTCCACTTCTCCTCCATCGTTGAACATGTCAACTTTGTTTGCATTTAGTGCTTCTGTTGCACTTTCATAACTGCGAAGTTCATAGATTCGCTCATTTTTTGGATTATTTAGCCCTGATTTTTGCATTACAGGAGCATGAGGAAAGGCTCTCAACAATATAGTTTCTATTTCAGTGAATGCAGGATTGTCATGTGCCGCGTTAATGTAAGAATCAGCATCTTTTTGATATTGTATGTCGTTGGCCAGTTTATCATCCAAAGACTCAAACTGCTGGAAAGAATCAAACGAAGTGAGCACATATATACGTCTGTCGGAGGTAGTATCTTGTCCAATGGGCTTAAATACACCAACAAGCTTATTTCCTAATCGATGGAGAGCTGGGATGTACGCATTTTTGAGGTATTGATCCATGCGCTTTTCCTGTTGTGCATTATCCAGATGGTACACTTTCAACCGGATAAGCTCACGATCTGCATTGCTACTCTGAGCTAATCCCGTACTTGGCCAGTAGGAAATGAAAAGTAAGATTAATAAAAAAGTACTGGTTCTGGTCATTCGATTCATCATATGTTGATTTTCGTTATAATTTTAAATTTCACTATCGTGATTGTCATGATAGCTTATATCATCGGTGAGCTCATTGACATCTCCTTTTTGATAGGGATAGATCTCCGTCAATTTGGACCCAACCCTTTTAACTGCCTCCGCAATTCCCTGCTCAAATTGTTCATTTTTGAAATGTTGTATCAACAGCTTTAGGATATCATCCCAAAAACCATCCTCCACCTTTCGGTGTATTCCTTTGCCTGCATACACCGCTACTTTATGATCATCGGCTGCGATATAAATAAGCACCCCGTTCTGAAGTTCTGTTTCATCCATTCCAAGTTCATGAAAAATTCGGGCGGCACGATCAAGCGGTTCCCTTTTGCAGGTAGATTCGATATGGACCCTGATTTCTCCTGAAGTTTTGTTTTCAGCCGCTGCTATAGCGTCTATAATGTGCTGTTCCTGTTCGTCGGTTAGGTAAAGATCAGAAGACATCGGTTATTAAATTTTTAAATTGAAAATCCCTAAAACTAAACTGATACGAATGGAATATCTCTGCATAAGTATATTTTGATACAGGATTTGTTCTTAATGAATTAATCAAAATTAACTTCGGGTGCCTGTTCAGCACCTTCTTCTGCCTCGAAGTAGGCTTTGCTGTCAAAACCAAGAATACCGGCAAAGATATTTCCCGGGAAGCGCCGGATAGCTGTATTGTAATCCCGAACTGCGTCGTTATAGCGTTTTCGTTCGGTAGCAATTCTGTTTTCGGTTCCCTCAAGTTGGGTCTGCAGGTCCCGGAAATTTTGGTTTGCCTTGAGTTCCGGGTACTTTTCAACTGTTACAAGTAGCCTGGATAAGGCACCAGAGAGTTGTGCCTGGGCCTGCTGGAACTGCTGTACTTTCTGTGGATCGTTCAGGTCGCCAGCACTTACCTGGACCGAAGTTGCTTTGCTGCGGGCTTCAATAACCTGCGTGAGCGTCTCCTGTTCAAAGTCAGCAGCACCCTTTACGGTATTAACCAGATTGGGAATAAGGTCAGAACGCCGTTGGTATTGGTTTTCGACCTGTGCCCACGACTGGCTCACTGTTTCCTCTTGTTGCACCAGACTATTGTTAACGTTGATCCCGTATATCATTAAGACGGCAAGAATGCCGATGCCTACCCATGTTTTAATATTCATAATTACTCTCAGATTTTTTAATCATTTTAAATATCGGCAATAATATACGAAATGAAGTGGATAGGGATGCAAGGGTTTTATCAAGAATTTATTTTTAGGAAAATAGTATAGTTACGTATTTTAGCCCTCCACAAAATCTGAATGGAAAACAGCATTATTATTTTGGAACCGAAATTTATCTACTTTGATCTGGACGATACTCTTCTTGATCACAAAGGGGCCGAACAAGCTGGTCTGATAGATCTGTACAACCAATTTGAATTGTTTAACTCTTCTGATCCTGAAAGCCTTATAGAAACCTATAGTCGGATTAATTCAGTTTTATGGGGAAAATATGGCAAGGGACATATCGACCGGAATACATTGCAGCGGCGCCGGTTCGAGGAGACGCTGGAGGAACTTGGCCTGGACAGTTCTGTGCACGAGGAGATAGGCAATTTTTATATGCAGGCCTATCGCAGTCACTGGGAATGGAAGAATGGGGCCGCCGAGGCACTGGAGAGCATAAGTGATCGGTTTGAGGTCGGTATTCTAACCAATGGGTTTGCGGAAACACAAAAGCTGAAGATAGAGCAGTTTGACCTTGCCGATGTTGCCCGACATCTTGTGATCTCTGAGGAAACCGGATTCCTGAAACCACAACCGGAAATTTTTGAACATGCTACAGCACTGACAGAACATAAAGCGGATGAAATTTTGTACATTGGAGATTCATACACATCTGATGTGATCGGTGGATCCGCATTCGGTTGGAAAGTAGCCTGGTACACCGATGGTAAACAGGTAGAAGGCAAAAAGAAAAACGATGCTGATTTCGTGTTCAGCGATTTTGAAGAATTAATAAAACAGTTAAAGATTTAATATTATCTGTTGAACGGCTAAAAATTAATTGCCAAAGAGCTTTCACCTTCAGCAGATCCCAATTTTTTAATAAATATATCTGATGTCAGAACAAACCATTGCAGAACCGGAAGTTACACTGGAACTAGCCGAAGAGCACGGGCTAAACGAGGAGGAGTATGAAAAAATAAAAGAGTATCTGGGTCGTACCCCCACGTTTACAGAACTTGGCGTATATTCGGTTATGTGGAGTGAGCACTGTTCCTATAAAAACTCAATCCTCGAAATCAAAAAGCTGCCCAATGAAGGGGACCAGCTGCTGGTTGGGGCCGGAGAAGAAAATGCCGGGTTAGTTGATATTGGTGACGGACTTGCTTGTGCGTTCAAGATTGAAAGTCATAACCACCCATCGGCTATTGAGCCCTACCAGGGGGCTGCAACTGGAGTGGGCGGCATCCACCGAGATATTTTTACGATGGGTGCCCGGCCTATTGCCAGTCTCAACTCTCTTCGTTTTGGGAAAATGAGCAACCCGCGCGTTCGGTTTTTATTGGATGGTGTTGTGCGAGGCATTGCTGATTATGGTAACTCGTTTGGAGTGCCGACGGTAGGAGGAGAAATTTACTTTGATGAGAAGTATGAAGGAAATCCGCTTGTTAATGCCATGAGCGTAGGTATTGTGAAAGAGGGGCGTACCGCCTCCGCTATCGCAAGTGGCCCGGGCAACCCCGTCATTATAGTGGGTTCCAGTACCGGTCGCGATGGTATCCACGGTGCCACGTTTGCCTCGGAAGAAATAAGTGAAGAAAGTGAGGAAAAAAGGCCAAGTGTGCAGGTTGGGGATCCGTTCACTGAAAAGCTGCTGCTTGAGGCCACACTCGAAGCGATCAAAAACGGTGGTATAGTGGGCGTGCAGGATATGGGGGCCGCTGGTATCAGCTGTTCCTCCTCAGAAATGAGTGCCAAAGGCGGGTGCGGTATGGAGATCGATCTTAATAAAGTACCACAGCGCGAAAAAGGGATGACCGCATATGAGTTACTGCTTTCCGAGAGCCAGGAGCGGATGCTCGTGGTTGCAGAAAAAGGCCGTGAACAGGAAATTATAGATATTTATGAGAAATGGGATCTGAATGCTGTCATCATCGGTCAGGTGACGGATGGCGAAAATGTGACCTATTCCAAAGATGGAGAAGTGAAGGCCGATATACCGGCAGACAGCCTGGTACTGGGCGGTGGAGCCCCACAATATGTTCGGGAGTCGGAGCGTCCTGAATATCTCGATGAGGTACAACAATTTGATTTTAACACACTCCAACACCCGGACGACCATAACGATACGCTGAAAAAGTTGTTGGGATCTTCGAATATCGCCTCCAAGCGGTGGGCCTATGAACAGTACGATACAATGGTGCGGACAAATACGGTGAATCGACCCGGTCCAACTGACTCTGGGGTTGTTCGGATTAAAGGAACAAACAAGGGCCTTGCGGTTAAAACCGATTGCAATGGCAAATATGTGTATCTGAATCCACGACGCGGAGGAAGAATTGCGGTGGCCGAAGCTGCACGTAACGTGGTATGCAGTGGTGCCAAACCGTTGGCAATCACCAACTGCCTGAACTTCGGGAATCCGTATAAACCGGGTGTGTACTACCAATTCCGGGAAGCTCTTGCAGGCATGGGTGAAGCATGTCGAATATTCAATACACCGGTTACAGGGGGTAATGTCAGTTTTTATAACGAAAATCCGGAAGCTGCTATCTATCCTACCCCCGTCATCGGTATGCTGGGCCTGGTGGAAAATCTGAAAGAGCACACCATGACGCCCGGTTTCAAAGAGGAGGGAGACCTGGTGTACTATCTTGGTGCCGATCGAAAAGATTTGGGTGGATCCGAGTACTTGAGCATTATTCATGATTTAACAACCGGAGATGCCCCGGATATTGATCTCGATTTTGAGCAGACACTCCAGTCCGGTTTGTTGAAAGCGATCAAACAGAAGCTTGTGACTGCAGCTCACGATGTTTCTGATGGTGGACTGGCGATTACATTGGCTGAGATGACACTCTTTTCCGGAAAGGGAGCCAATCTGAGTCTGGATGATCTCGAGGGAAGTATAACCGAACGGCTTTATTCCGAGGCGCAGTCAGGTGTTGTAGTAACTGTGGCTAAAGAGAAGCAGTCAGCATTTGAAAAGCATTTCAATGAAGCCGGGATACCCACTGTGAAGCTGGGTTCAGTTAAAGGAAACACCCTTGCTATTGATGATATCATAGAACTCTCCGCTGAAGAGCTCAGCAATATTTACGAGAGCGCTCTTCCCACAGCAATGAATTAAATAAAACCAGTCCCGGTGAACGATTTTCTTTCATTGGGCTATGAGTGGTAAATCCGAATGAGGAATAAATTCAGGATTCTATGAAAGGCAAAGTGATACTGATTGTCGGCGGTTCGGGAGGAATCGGAAGCGCTTGTGCCAAAGTGTTTGGTCGCGCGGGAGCAAAAGTGATTTTGGCAGCCCGGACTACCCAGAAAGCTGAGAAGATCGCCAAACAGATTAATAATGAGGGGGGAGAGGCCTATGTCATCAATGTTGAGGTAACAGACCTGGCTTCCGTATCCAATATGGTCAGAGAGATTACAGAGGATCTTGGCAAAATTGACGTTCTTATAAATGCCTTTGGTTTTGCCATTATCCAGCCCTTGCTAGACATAAAGCCCGATGATGCCAGGGATCTTATTGAGACCAATGTGTATGGGACGTTCCTGGTAACACAGACTGTGGTTCGGTATATGGCTACTGAAAAGCACGGACAGGTGATCATGTTTCCCGGTACTATGGGAAAGTATGTGATGAAAAATGCGTCGGTCTATGCCGCCACCAAATTTGCAGTAACCGGCTTTACGAAATCCTTGGTAGAAGAACACCGCCGCAGTGGTATAAGCTTTACGTTGATGTATCTGGGTGGGGTGGCCACTCCGCTATGGGATAGTTCAACGGTAGATATGAGAGTCCAGAAGGAGAAAATGCTTCAACCTGACGAGGTTGCAAAATCGGTGTACTATGCTGCCAATCAGCCGGACCAGTCCGTGCTCAACGAAATTGTGATCCAGCCGGAATCCCACCAGATAGTATAGGTATCAGGATTGGGATAGAGGCATCTTTCGGCTGACGTTCTTCAGGGATTGATCCAAGATGTCTATTCCTTTGTCAATATGATTCTTCTGAACTGTTAGTGGCGTGCGGAAGCGCAATGCTCGCTCACCGCAACCAAGGATTAACAGTTTATTTTTGAAACACTCATCTGTCAACTTATCTCTGAATTCAGTGCCAGGCAGATCAATCGCGCAAAGCAGTCCTTTTCCCCGCGGATTACTAACTGACTCATGTTGTTGTGCCAGCTCGTTTATTTTCTGTTGCAGATAATGGCCCGTTTCTGTCGCATTTTTCACCAGCTCTTCTTCTTCAATAACTTGTAAAATTCGCCCAAAGCGTACCATGTCAACCAGGTTCCCTCCCCAGGTTGAGTTGATACGCGAGGAAACGTTGAATACGTTGTCTTCCACCTCATCTACTCGTTGCCCTGCGAGAATACCACAAACCTGTGCCTTTTTACCAAAAGCCAGGATATCGGGTTTTACAAAATGCTCGTGTGCCCAGAACTTGCCTGTCATACCCACACCAGTCTGTACTTCATCGTAAATAAGCAGGGCCTCGTGTTCGTCCGCCAGCCTGCGAAGTTCCTGGTGAAACTCTTTACGAAAGTGATTGTCGCCTCCCTCTCCCTGAACCGGTTCAATGATGATACAGGCGATCTCATCTTCATATGTATTAAAATACTCTTCGGCCTGGGCTACTGCCTGATTTTCCAGCTCCTTCACCCGGCTAATACGTTCGGATGTCTCGGGAAAGGTCATCGTTGGATTGGTGACCTTGGGCCAGTCAAATTTTGGGAAGTAACGGGTTTTGGTGGGATCAGTATTGGTGAGCGACATGGTATAACCAGTCCGCCCGTGGAATGCCTGTTCAAAATGGAGCACCTTGTGGCCTTTTTCTTCGCTATAACCCTTGGCAAAGTTTTTACGGACTTTCCAGTCGAAAGCAACCTTAAGAGCGTTTTCGACAGCAAGTGCTCCTCCGGAAATAAAGAACGCATGCGGCAGATACTCGGGGATTCCGATGCGGTCAAAGTTATCAACAAACTCGGCCATAGCTTCAGTATAAACATCAGAGTTTGAGGGTTTGTTAACAGCAACTTTTCCCAGTTTATTAATGAACTTCGGATTTACCAAAGCGGGATGATTCATACCCAGAGGATTGGAGGCGAAGAAGCTGAAGAAATCCAGGTAGGTATCGTCCGACTCGGCATCACGCAGGTACAAGCCTTCGCTTTTCTCAAGATCCAGCACGAACTCGTATCCGTCGGCAATAAGATGTTTCCTTAGGATGGAGTGAACTTGCTGAGGAGTCACATGTGTATCTATTGACATATATACTACTTATTAGCTGTTCTTTTGATTGCGTTATTGGCTTGAAAATATTTACCAATCAATTAAACGACAGGCGCTCGAAGCCTCGATAAGAAAAGCCAATTTACTATTGACAATAACCCAAGTCAAGCGTATACTGTTCGACTTCATCGCGGGGTAGAGCAGCTGGTAGCTCATCGGGCTCATAACCCGAAGGTCGCAGGTTCGAATCCTGCCCCCGCCACTCACAAACAGACGGCTCTCAGCTCTTGCGGGGAGCCGTTTTTTATTTTGGTAACCGGTAACCAATCGTTAAGACGAGATGTATTATGTGTATGGACTTTACGCACCAGAATATGGCAAGATCTATATAACGTGAGCTCGGTTTAAGAATTCAATGGGATCTACGTTCACTCGTCACCAGAAGCCATTCTGTTGTTGTTTACTTTTTCAATTAGGAAAATTCCGACATAAGGTCGGAACTAAAGAACAGTCAACCAAAAAACTCACCGGGGTATCGTATCCCTAAAGCTTTCGGGACTCCTCGCGATGACAAGCACCGGGGCCAGGGTAGTTGCCTCTTTCACCGGCGCTCATCATTTAATAATTAAGTGGTCTAATTCCCTGACCCTCTGGGTCGGAAATGACATATAAAGTTTGCGGAGCAAAGTCGGATTAATACCCCGATGGCTCTGCCTCGGGGTATTTTATTAATGACATCGATATTAGGACACCGTCGCACCGGTAAAATTAAGCACCGTTTTGCTGATAATATCAATACAATCCTGTAGCTGATTCTCTGTCATAATAAGGGGCGGGGCAAACCGAATGATGTTACCATGGGTTGGCTTGGCAAGCAGCCCGTTTTCTTTCAGCTTCAGGCAGATGTTCCAGGCGGTATCGCTTTCCGGGCCGTCGTTAATGACAATGGCGTTCAGCAACCCTTTGCCGCGAACCTTTGTAACAAGATCCGTTTGGGCAATAAGTTCCTCCATCTCTTTTCTGAAAATACTCCCCAAACGTACTGCATTCTCAGACAAATTCTCTTCTTTAACCACATCCAGGGCCGCCATGGCTACGGCACAGGCCAACGGGTTTCCTCCATAAGTAGACCCATGTTCACCAGGCCGTATGCACTCCATAACTTCATTATCAGCCAATGCTGCAGATACCGGGTAAACGCCACCGGAAAGTGCCTTCCCCAAGATCACAATATCAGGGCGAACATTTTCGTGGTCCACACAGAGTAATTTGCCGGTTCGTGCAATACCGGTTTGTATTTCGTCAGCGATAAAGAGTGTGTTGTTCTTTTTACAAAGCTCATAACTTTTTTTCAGGTACCCTTCTTCCGGAACAATGACCCCGGCTTCACCCTGTATCGGCTCTACCAGAAAACCTGCTACATTTGGATCCTGCAGGGCCTTTTCGAGGGGCTCCAGGTCGTTATAGGGAATAGATTCAAAACCAGGCGTATAAGGGCCAAAATTGGTGCGGGCCTGGGGATCGTTGGAAAAGGAGATAATGCTGGTGGTCCGGCCATGGAAGTTATCCTTGGCCACCAGGATTTTGGCACGGTCCGGTTCAATACCCTTTTTTTCATAAGCCCACTTTCTACATAGTTTGATCGATGTTTCAACCGCTTCCGCTCCTGTATTCATCGGTAGCAGCTTATCATAGCCGAAATAGTTATGCATATACTCTTCATAGGTACCCAGCATGTCGCTGTAGAAAGCACGAGAAACCAGTGTAAGTTGATTGGCCTGCTCCTCCAGAGCCTTAATGATTTTTGGATGGCAATGTCCCTGGTTCACAGCGGAGTAAGCGGATAGAAAATCATAGTACCGATTTCCTTCCGGATCCCAAACGAATACTCCTTCACCCTTTTCCAGAACTACCGGGAGCGGATGGTAGTTGTGAGCTCCGTATTGGTTTTCCAGTTCTATTGCTTGTTCGGTACTGTTCATGTTACTGCTGGTTGAGCTTTTGAGATTGACCTGAATTTACGATGATACTTTCGGTTTGTAAAAAGATAAGATTCAATTATAAATCTTTTTATTATGATTCATATTGCCAGTTCATAATTAAAGTCACCTAAGTTACGTTCCGCAGAGCAAAATATCTTGTTTCCCGTTTATCCTGTTGATTTCGATAGAATCTATTTCTTCCAAAAGAACTTTGGACAGAAGCTAGCTGAATGTAGTTTTAATTTTAACAGGGTAAAAAGTCGTCAGTTTGATCCTTTTTTAAATATTAAA